>JAHJDQ010000202.1 GCA_018812355.1 Nanobdellota archaeon
AAGCAAGCTAAATTTTTAGGATTATTTAAAACAAAAATGCAGGTACAAGCACAAGTTGATGCAGAAAATGGAGAAGTTATTCAATCCAAGAAACCATGGTGGGCATTTTTAGCAAGTGAATCAGAAGAATAAATCTTCTATTTTTCTTTGTTTTTTTAATTTTATTTAGCCCCCAATTCTGTTAATTAGTTTACAAGAAAAAATTTGGACGAAGCGTCAGCGCAGTCGTTTAGTCAATGTTATGAAGAGTCACGAAGTGATTATTGAGTTTTGTCTTTACCGACTAAACGAAGGCAACAACACACTATATTTTTAGGTACTTTGTCGTCGAGAAAATTAAATATAACTATCTATATACGAAAGAGAAAAATATATATTTTATCTTTTAAAAATGCTCATTAATTTTTAATTTAAACAGATTATACAAATTATCATTTATTTTTCTCAGATGATATAATAAAGTCATCTCTTCAGGGTTTATATTCTTAAGATTGTTTAACGATTTTATCTTCTCATTTCTTTCCCAGCATTCTCTCTGGAAACTTATTAAATCACCTTTTTTGAAATTATAAAACAAATGATAAAATTTCTTAACAGATTCATTTATTTCCTTATACAATTCTTCTAGTTCTTTCCTAAAAGTAATTTTTTCATGTCTAATCAAATCAACCGTCAAATCACCATAATTGTTTCCCAGTTCTTTTATAACCTGTAAAATATTATAAACAATAGGTGTTTTCAAATATTCTTTGTAGCCTTTCTTATTCAAGACCCTGAAACAAAAATTAATAAAAATATCAATATCTAAATCCCTTCTTTTAATTCCTTTCAAAGCTTCTTTATCATTTTTGATAAGATCAATTAAACTATCTTCCGCCATAGAAATAGTTAACAGAAATATTCTTCTAAAAATATTCTCAAACTGGGTATCAGTAGTTTCAGTAATTTCACCAGCCACACAAAAATTAGTTCCCTGCTCAATTATTGCTAATCCAATTAAAGAATTTATTGTTTCTTGAGTAAAAACTAAGCTTTCTTGCTTTTTGAAAAGAATTTTAATTTTATCATAACCTCTAATATATGCTCCGCTCAAATACTCTTTAATTAATTCCTGATTAAGTTCTTCAATATCAATTTCAACTTCTTTCATCTCTAAATCTTTCATTGTAGAAAAAGTAATTGATTTTTCTTTTTCAAAAGTTAATAATTCATCTCCTGGTTTCAGATTATGCTGTTTAACCCATTTAGCAGGGAGAGAAGTAACTAAAGTTGAAGCCCCTAATCTAAATATTTTCCTTCTCATGAATCAAATGAGTTAATTAAAGTATTTAAACATTTGGATTGTACATACAAGTTTATATTTTTTACCTGAGTATAGTGTTTTTAATTTGTTTATACAATACTTTAAAAGGATATATATTAAAGTTCAATTAGGAAATTATAAAATTAAAATAAAAAAAGGTGAATGATATGGCAAATAGATATGCGGATTTTCCAAAGGATGTAGAAGAAACTTTAGGTCATTGTGGAGCGATGAAAAAATATTTTGATGATGCTATTGCTGATTTAGAAAAATTGGGAAATGACTTGAATCAGAAAGACTTTTTAGATAGATTGAAAAGAAAAGACTTTTTTAAAGAAGCAAAAAGGAATTTAACCAGGGCCAATAGAACCGGATTGAGAGTTAATCGTTCTTTTAACAAAGTTAAGGAAACTATGGAAAAGATTAGTAAAGATGAGGAAGTTTATGAAGGAAATAAGAAGGAGTTAGCAGAATTTCAAAGATTAATCGCTTCTGATGACGCTTTCTTAACTAGAGAGACATCTTATTTTGTAGGTAAGCTGGGAGATGATATTGACACATTAGGAATTCAGTTAGGATTACTTAAAAAAGAAAAACAAAGCCCCTTAGTAGTATTAACTTTTTTAGAAAAATTGGTAACGGCGATTAAAGATGTCATCGCAGAGTCTGGAGATAAAGTGGGATTAATGCCTTTTATGGCCGGTTTAAAGAATAATTTACTGTCACTAGCTATAAAGATCAAAGAGTTGGACTTTGAGGATTAATATTTTATAAAATTAAAATTAGAAAATGATTTTATCAAAAAGAGGAAGATGGACTGCACTAAAAGTAGTAATTTTAGTAGGGGTATTATTAGCAGTAGGAATAATATTTTATCTTAAAACAGATACCGTTCCTGAAAAAAACGCAGAAAGCCAAGAAGCACTAATAGAAATGAAAAATTTATATGGCAATTGTTCCCCTACTGTTGCAAAAGAAACAACTTTTGAGTCTGATATTGTTCAGGAAGAAACAGTTGAGGAAAAAGAAGATACAAAAAATGAATTTATAGAAGAGATTGAGCGTTGCAAAAAATCAAGTCATCTGGCAGTTTGTGCAGCCAATGGCTGTAAATGGAATGGAGAAAGTAGTTAAAAAAAAGAGGATAAAGAAGAATGTTTATTGGATTAGTTTTATTATTACTGGGTTTGGCAATTTTATTAATCTGGAAAGGGTCAGACTGGATCACTGATTCTTTAGTTCCCGTAGCTAATAAGTTAGGTACAAGTTATATTGCCATAACTACTTTATTAGTTTCTTTTATTCTGAGTATTCCAGAACTTTTTACAGTGCTTTATTCTGGTCTTGCCGGCCATTTTAACATTGGGTTAGGAGTTATTATCGGTTCGGTAATGATCAATATAGGATTAACCACTGGATTGAGTGCTACACTAAAACCTTTAACAGTTGAAAAACCAGTAGCAATACGAGATGGAATTTTTCTGATCATTGCTGCTGCGATAGTTTTAATGTTTGGGATGGATTTAAATTACAGCCGTTCAGAAGGATTTGTGTTATTGTTATTATTTATTCCCTATGCTTTAAATGTTTGGTCTTTTGAAAAATGGAGGCCGCACAAAGAGCAAAAAGAAAAAGTAGAAAATATCAAGAAAAGTTTAAGCGTGATTGGTCATTCTTCTTTTCTTAAATTCAAGCCCTCTTTATTAACTTTTTTCTTAGGAGCAGCCATTCTTGTTAGCGGTTCATTTTTATTTTCTTTTTCTTTAGTTAATTTGAGCGGAGCATTGCCTCTACCTGAGATTTTAGTTGGATTAATCTTTGGAGCTATCGGTACAGGAATACCTAACATTACTGCGGCTATTCAAGGCACAAGAAAAGGATACAAAGATGCAGCCATAACCGAAACTTTTGGTTCAAATATGTTTACTTTATTAGTTACTTTAGGAATTATTACTGTTTTACAGCCATTTTTTATTGCTGGAAAACTACTTTATTTTGACTTAACTTGGATGATTATAATTCATGTGTTGATGCTTGCTTTTATCTTTAAAGGTTATCATTATCGGGAAGAATCTTTAACGAGATATGAAGGAGTGGCTTTAGTTTTATTATATTTAGCTATAATAATTATGAATGTGATTATGTTTTGACATTAAAAAATGAATTTATCTAATTCCAAACAGGACAGTATAAAAGAAGTATACCGGTTAGCTAAAGAAGGTGAAATTGTAAAAGCCAAAAGGATAATAAGAAAAATTCTTGATAATGGAAAGAGGGATAGGCAGAAACTGGATTCTCATTTAAAAATTTATTATCAAAAATTAAATGAATCTCTTGAAATTGATGATGATAGAACTTTTGAATATAAAGTTGCTGCTGCTTTAGACATATTACAAAATAGGATAAATACAGATTTAAAAAAAAGAAAGCAAAGAGGAGTTAAATGAGAATAATGATTAAAGACATTTAACAATAATGGTGTTATATTTTAAAATAAGAGGTAATCAAAAATGGTACATGTTGGAAAAGAATGTTTGACAAAAGCTTATCAATTGAGTACTGAAGGTAAGCTGGAAGAAGCAAAGAAAGTTATTAAAGATATGCTCGATGACGAACGGGAAGAAGGACAAAAATTAAATGAGGTTGTTTATAAGTTAAAAGAATACCAGAATAAACTTCATGAACTTCTTAACATAGACAATGAAAAAGATTTTCAGTACCATATTGCAGTCGCAGAAGACTTGTTACAAAAAGCCTTGGAAATGATGGGAAATCTTCTGGAAGAAATGGAAAAGGAAGAATGAACTGGGAGTTAATTAGAAAATGAGTAAGAAAAAACCTAAAAAAGATAAGAAATGTGAAGAAGTAATTGAGGCGTTAAGAAAAGAAGGCCATGGTATTATTTCTGCTCAGGAATTAATAGATGCAGGAATCCCTAGAAAGAAAAAGAGGAAGAAGAAAAGAATAGAGAGTGAAAAACAATAAAATCTTAGCAAAATTTGGGTGATTCCGATGGAAAAAATAAATAAAAATTTTAAGATACTCATGTTAATTAGTGCGGGTTACATTTTAGTTTATTCTCTGATCACTCTTTATCTTTGGAATATTGGATTTAACATTGCCCACTTTTACCAGACTTTGTATATTACTGGAATCCCTTTTTTCATAATCGCGATTTGCTTTATTTTTATTTTTATTCTGCTGAAGAAAATATAGGATAAAACATAAACAACATAAAATGATAAACTCTACTGTTATCGAAGTATCAATCCTTTTATTAGGTTGTTTAGGATTGTGGTTTGGTTCTGGAATCATTATTAAATACGCGATGGAGATTATAAAGAAATTTCACATCAGTGGAGAATTCATTGGCTTAACTTTGCTTTCTATTGGGACAACATTGCCGGAAATGGCTACCCACATAATTGCCAGTATTGACATTTTAAAAGATCCGCAGCACATGATAACTTTAAGCGGCATTGCTTTAGGAACAAACTTCGGAAGTAATATTATTCAAATTACGGCTATCCTCGGATTAATCGGTTTATTAATAACCGTAAAAACTGACAAGAAAATCCAGAATTTTGATTATCCAATCATGCTGGGGGCAATCTTTTTAGTCTTCCTTATTTCTCTGGATGGCAGAATCTCAAGAATTGAGGGTGTATTTCTAGCCTTACTTTATTTGATTTATCTTGGGTATTTGATCAAAAAAGAAAAAATACGGAAAAAGATTGCTGATAACAACAAACACTTATCTCATTTGTTTTTATATGTATTTTTTATAGCGATTGGAATTGCGGTTCTGATTTATAGTGCCGATTTAGTTATTGATAATGCCGTTCTGCTTTCTGACCACTTAAAGATTAGCGGGACATTTATTGGAAGTTTAATTATTGGTGTAAGCACCGCTTTACCCGAATTAGCAGTAGTGTTAAGAGGAATTATGAAAAAAGCAACTGCCATCTCATTAGGAACTTTAGTTGGCAGCAATATTACCAACCCTTTATGGGGCGTTGGGATTGGAGCAATTATTTCAGGGTATCATGTGAGCAAAGTCATTAATTTTTTTGACTTGCCTTTTTGGTTTTTCTCCAGCTTACTAATTTGGATCTTTTTCTTTAAAGGGAAGAAATTGTTTAAGTGGGAAGCAATAGCCTGTATTATGATCTATCTTCTTTATGTAGGATTGAAGATAATGTTTTTTACCAAGAGTGCATAAATGGTAATGAAAAAATTTACTTTAAAAAGAGAACTTGGTTTATTTCATGCTACTGTTTATGGTGTGGGTATAATTTTAGGTGCAGGCATTTATGTACTTATTGGAGAAGCTGCTGGAATTGCCGGAAATTCGGTTTGGATTTCATTTTTACTTGCTGCTTTGATTGCCGCCTTCACGGGCTTAAGTTATGCTGAACTGTCTTCAGTATTTCCAAAAGATGCTGGGGAATATTATTATGCTCTCAAAGCTTTTGGTAAAAAAACTGCTTTTATCATCGGCTACTTAGTAATTATCTCCGGAATTATATCTGTTGCTGCTGTCGCAATTGGTTTCTCTGGATATTTTTCTTCTTTATTTAATACGAACCATCTGTTCTTAATTTCACTGGCAGTAATTCTTATTTTTTCTCTAATAAATTTTATTGGAATAAAAGAAGCAGCCTGGTTAAACATAATCTTAACAATTATTGAAGTTGGCGGTCTTTTAGGAATTATTGCTTTGGGTTTTAAGTTTATCGGAAAGGTAAATTATTTTGAGCCGGCTTTAGGAGGGGCAGGAGTTTTTCCGGCAGCAGCCTTAATATTTTTTGCATTCATCGGGTTTGAAAGTATAATTAAGCTCTCAGAAGAAACTAAAAATCCTACCAAAGTGATTCCAAAAGCATTGATTCTCTCAATTATCATTACCACAATAATTTACATCTTAGTAGCTATTTCTGCAATAAGCATCATGGGCTGGGAGAAATTAGCTGCTTCAAATGCACCTTTAGCAGACGTAGCTGCGGTTGTGTTGGGAAGCAAAGCGTTTATAGTGCTGGCAATAATTGCTTTATTTTCAACAGCTAATACAATTTTAATCATATTAATCGCAACCTCAAGATTAGTTTATGGAATGAGCAAAGCAAAATGTCTGCCTGGCTTTTTATCCAAAGTTCATCCAACAACAAGAACCCCGCATTTCGCAGTAATCGGCGTTATGATTATTGCAATATTGTTTAGTATATTGGGAGATGTGAAAATAGTAGCAAGTATAACTAACTTCGCTGTTTTTGTTACGTTCATAATCATTAATGCTACGGTAATTACATTAAGGGTATCTAAACCAAATCTAAAAAGAAAATTTAAAGTGCCGTTAAATATCAAAAATATTCCAGTTTTAGCAATTTTTGGAATATTAACTTGCGGATTTATGTTATTTAACCTGGAGTGGAAAGTTATTCTTGTTGGTTTAGGATTAATTATTCTTGGTTTTATATTAGAAAAAGCATTCAGAAGAAAAAAGTAATTAAAGAAAATAAGACATTTTAAGAATGGAAAAAATATTAATTGGGAGTGGATTAATTTATGGAATTACTACAATAGTAGTTATGACAATAGGGGGGATAAATTTTCCTTTATTGCTTATCCTTGCTATTTGCATCGCCATTATTGATGTAGGAATTTATCTTTATAAAAAAGATAAAAGAGTAGTTAAAAAACAAGGTTTATAAACATTAAAAAAATTCTAAATAGTAAAAAGAGGAACCAAATGAACAGAAGAAGTAAACTTGATAATATAGTCCAATTATTAATACCTCCTTCTTTAGTTTTATTATTAGTTGTTACAGTTATTGAATTATTTTATGGAGTAGGTAAAGGAATGTCAGTTTTTATTGACCTTTTTGACATTTATGTAATCACAATTTTTGCAATTGATTTATACTATCGTTGGCAGGAGACACCCCACTTTTGGCCTTACGTAAAAAAACATAGTCTCGATATTATTGCCACAATTCCATTTAACTTAATTTTTTGGGGAGTAGAAGGACTTGCTTTAATCAAAGCA
>JAHJDQ010000203.1 GCA_018812355.1 Nanobdellota archaeon
ACCAAAAAATTTGGGAAACATTCGGGAAATCGCTTGGCGATTTAGGCGAAGCCGACCGAATTTTCCTGATAATTCCTGTTAGTTTCTTTTCCCATACGTAGTGTGGGAAAATTGCGTCCGCAAAGTTTATTTTCTCGCCGAAGATTGCCATGTCACTGTAGTTTTTTCCTATAACTCTTAGATTAGATTACTGCGTAGCAGACTTTATTTGTTTTCTCGGGGGCACTTTTTTTAGAATATTTTAATAAAATTTAAATATAAGTAATTCTACCACTATTTTATGGTTGAAATAAATTGGCTTGGGGGCTTAGTATTAGGTATAAATGTTTTGCTCACTTTTTTATTACAAGGAATGAAGAACGTGGGCATTAAGAGATCAGCAGCAATTAGTGGCTGGATATCTCTTTTACTGGGGGCACTAATTTTAGTCATACAAAAAGGGATTACATTTATTAGTTCAACATTAGCATTAGTTTTTGGATTAGTTGTAGTTTTTGCAATATTATTTATCATACTACCTGCGTTAATGCCACACGCTAATATGAGTTTTATGAAGCATCCAATCAAGTTTTTTATGACTATGGGTTATTTCATAGGGTATATTATGGCAATAATACTTGCATTTTTGTAAGAATTAGTTATTGCTTAATTTTTTCTTCAACTTCTTTGCCTAATTTTGTCTTTTGGTATATTCTTCCAGTTTTTTCTTTTGGATTGATAACCTCAACCAGTTTCTTCTCTGAAAGTTCACTTAAAGCTCTTGAAACTAAATTAAAATAAGTGTTGCTAGTTTTTCCGTATATTTTCCTCATCAACTCAGAGGGCATTAATGGTTTATCTAAAGATAAGAAAACTTTTTGCCTATTTTTTGCTCTTTTAACGAATCCTACTAAATCCAACAAAGCCATAGCAATCTATAAACAATTAATATATAAGAATAAGATTCAACAATCTATTAGCAGATTATCATCACAAGCAAAAGCTTTATATATCAAAATAAGATTATTTAAGTATAAGATGAAGAAAATACTATATAGTCTATTAATCATAATAATTTTGATTAGTTTAATTCTTACTGGATGTTCAGAAATATCAAAAGTTACTGATCCATGTAAAAGTGAATTTGAAGATTGTAATTATGGGTGTGGAGATGGAATCTTAAACAAAGTTTGTAAAGAAAAATGCACTTATGATTATAACAAATGTAAGGAGGATAAAAATGACTAAATGCGCTAAATGTGATAAATCTATTTCAAAAGATATAAAATTTTGTCCTGATTGTGGAAGTAAAATTAAACACAATATAAAAAAAGAAGAAAATTCTAAAAATCATTATTTAGGGATTGCAATAATTGTGGGGATTATAGTAGTCGCAACAATAATTATAATTTCAGTTGTTGCTTCAATGAATTCGGCTAGTGAAAAAAGAGTTCAAAAAATGCAAGATGAAACACAAAAACAGATTGAACAAAATAATGCTAATTTAAGATGTCAAAGTAAATGTAAAAGCACTTATTATGAAGATTGTAAAGAAATTTCATGTAAATATAATATGGGTATTGGTTGTATTGTAGCAGATCCTGACGAGATGGAATGTGCAGGAAGTGTTGCTAATTCAGATGGAAGTTGTTCCTGTGAATGTGAATGTGGGTTTATAACTTCATTTAAGTTATCTTAATACAGAAGATATTTTAACAAAAAATGAAACACAAAAAAGAGCATAAATCAGATAAGAAACATTCGAAGTGGAAGATTCCATTATTTATAGTGGGAATTATTTTGGTTTTGGGTGTTTTGTTTTTACTTCTTGCTCCTACTAAAACAATGAGTTATCAAGTAGAAGTTCCGTATGAAACTACTGAGACTTATACTGAAAAAGAGCCATATACAGCTCAAGAATCATACACTGTGCAAGTTCCGTATGAAACTCAAGAACCCTATGAAAAGCAAGAAGCTTATACTTCTACTGAAACTTATACTGATTATGTTTCAGAAACATATTATGATGAAACGGAATTTTGTGATTCAAAATCTATCTGTGATTGTATTGATACTAGTTGGTGGACTGGGAATTGTATAAAATGCGTTTGTACTCAGCAAACACCAGTAGAAAAAACTAGACCAGTAACAAAATATAGAACAGTTACAGATTATAAAACAGTTACAAAATATAAAACCGAAACAAAATATCGTTCAGTTACTAAATATAAAGATGTTCAAAAAACAAGACCTATTATGAAAACCAAAATGGAAAATAAATATTACGAAGTAAATTGGCTATTTAAATTTAGATTACCATGGAAAATACATATTCCTCGTATTTCTGGTTGAGGTTCTTTAAATGAAGAAACTAATTATAGGCTCGGCGATTGGTGTTTTTATGATTATATTGATTTTTGTAGGTATCGCTTCTTATACAACTTATTATGGTTCATTATCTGAGTCAGAAGAATTACAAAAATCACAACAAATAAAATCTACACAGCAGAAAATAGATGAAGATTTTTATCAATCACAGCAAGAAAAAAACCAAAAAATAGGACAATTAGATTCTCAAACTGAGCAAGAAGAAAGAGAGTTTATTGAAAGTCAAAACCAACAAGCAGAACTTATAAAACAAGCTGAAAATGCAGCTAAATATAAGGATGAGGATGGAGATGGACTTACTTTTGCAGAGGAAGAAAAATTAGGAACAAGTGATAATAGCAAAGATTCTGATTTAGATGGTGTGCCTGATCCAGAGGATTTGCATCCAGCAGGAGGGGGAGAAAATTATAAGTTTTCTGTGAATTGGGAGACAGGAGGATATCAACATATCACTTCATTTGGTATTCCCTCAGATAGATACCAATGGTATAAACAAATGCCCCGTGGTTGGTGTTGTGAAGGATGGAATAAATTTGCTACTTATACCGACCCTACAATCCAATCAATCGCTGAGGACATTACAGATTATTCAAAAGGAAGTAGCTGTTTATATTGTTCAGCAATAGACTTTGTTGAATCAATGATTTATCAAAAAGACATTGATTTTAATTCCAATCCAGAATACCCAAAATATGCAATTGAAACAATTGTTGACCATAAAGGGGATTGTGAAGATACATCTTTTTTAATGGTAGCAGTTCTTAAAGCATTAAATATTGATTCAGTAATATTAATTTATAGTGATCATGCTGCTGTTGGTGTTGCTTGTAATGGTTGTTCTGGAACTTATTATAATTACCGAGGTAAAAAGTTTTACTTTCTTGAATCAACTAGTGCCCCTGGACAATGGGAATTAGGTCAAATTTGGGGAAAATATGGTAGTGAAACACCAAAAATAATAGATATTTATTAGTTAAGTTTCGTGCCCCCGAGAAAATAGTTATAGAGTTATAGGAAAAAATTTGGGAGAACGTAGTGAACCGTTTAGTCAATGTTATGCAGAGTTGCGTTAGCAATTTTGAAGTGTTTTTTTAGACGACTAAACGAAAGTGACATGGCTTTAAATCTTCGGAAATTCACGTAGAGAATGCACCTGCAAGGCGAGAAAATAAATTGAAACTAACATCGCAACTATGCGAAGTTTCCCGAAGGGAAATTTGGATGGAGTGGAAGGAGCTACGAAGTGGCGACTGGAACGTAATCGCATAGTTGCTGTTAAGTTCTCCCGACTACGTAGTG
>JAHJDQ010000204.1 GCA_018812355.1 Nanobdellota archaeon
ATTATTGAGTGAGCGAAGCGAACGGCTTATAGTTGCTGTTGTACGAGTGCGTTAGCACCAAAAGTTTAAGTTTCCTGACGGGGAACATTAAACTTTTGAGTTTTTTGTTACCGTAAATATATGCTATTGCTGTAGTTTCCCAGAGTGAGTTGAAGAGTTAATAACTGCTTTAGCAGACAATAATTAAGGGCACTAATCGTTTTATCATTTATCACTTTTAGTTTAGGCAAAAACAAGGTAATTTTAGTAGTAGTTGGGGGCTCTCTCTCGTTTAGAAGATTTATTGCTAATTCATATTCTCTAGAGATCATGTCTTTAGCTAATTGAATCGTTATTTTTTGTTCCATCTCAAATAACAGTTTGTCTTTTGCTATTTTAATCTAAATTTTTCTACATCTTCTTCTTCTAACTTCTTGAATAAAATTTCAGGTTTGTTAATCGTTTTTTCTCTTCTGTTAATTTTTAATTCTTTATTGTCAGTATTCAACAAGGTTTTCAATTTCTCAGATGAATTTGGAATTATTGGAGAAAACAACAATGATAATATTCTGCAAAGTTCATAGCAATATGCTAAAGCATCTTTGTTGTTTGTTTTCCAAGGTTCTTTTTTGTTGAAATACTGATTTCCTAAATCTGATAGTTTAAGTATTTCCTGGAGCACTTCCCTCAAATCGCATTTTTCGTAACATTCCTCAATCTTCTGGATTTTTTGGTTAATTTCTTTTTCAAGTTCTTCATCAACATTGGTGATGTCGGAGACTTTTCCGTCAAATTTGTTCCAGATGAAGTTCAATGTTCTGTTTACAAAATTTCCGAAGTTCCCAATAAGTTCTTTATTGATTCTTTCTTGGAAATCTTCTACAGAAAAGTCGGTGTCTTTAGTTTCTGGAAGAATGTTTGTTAAATAAAATCTCCAATAATCAAGAGGAATGTTGCTATTTTTTACTTGGTCAGAGAATACTCCTATTTTCTTACTTTTTGAAAACTTTTGTCCCTCAAAATTAAGATATTGGTAGCCAACTACATTATAAGGTAAGACAAATTCTTTTTGTCCGATAATTTGTCCCGGCCAAAAGATGGTATGAAAAGGGATGTTGTCTTTTCCAAGAAAGTAGTATGTTTTTATATTTTTGTCTTTCCAGAGTTCAAGTGCTTCTTCTCCTAGTAATTCATAAGTTGCAGAAATGTATCCAATTACATTATCAAACCAAACATAAAATACTTTATCTTTGTATTCTTCTAGAGGAACTTGAACTCCCCATTTTAAATCTCTTGTAATACATCTTTCTTGAATTCCCTGTTTTAACCATCCCTTTGCAAGATTTCTAACTTGTTGTCGGAGGTTTTTATTATTATCAATCCATTTTTCAATTTCTCCAGATATGCTTCTTAAATCCAAAAATAAATGTTTAATATCTCTAAATTCTACATCTTTTGATTTACAGACAGAACAATGAGCATCAATTAGTTCTATCGGATCAATTAAAGTTGCGCATTTTTCACATTGATCTCCGTTTGCTTGTTCATAACTGCAATGAGGACAAGTTCCAGTAATGTATCTGTCTGCTAATCCTCTTTGACATTTTAAGCAGAATGGAATTTTGATAGTTTTTTCTGTAATAAATCCATTTTTGTAAAGTTTAAGAAAAAAGTCTTTGACTAATTCATGATGGATTTTTCTCGAAGTTCTGGAGAAATTGTTATAACTAATCTTAAACCAATCGTAAATATCTTTATGCTTTTGATATAGTTCAGTACATAATTTTTCAGGCGTTTTATTCTGTAATTGAGCAGCAAACTCTATTGCTGTGCCATGCTCATCTGTACCTCCGACGAAAATGGTTCTGTAATTCTTTAATCTGCAAAATCTTGCAAATATGTCTGCCGGAAGATGGCTACCAATAATATTACCCAAATGAGGGATATTATTTACAAATGGAAGTGCTGCCGTTATTATTCTTGTTTCGTTTTTCATTTTTAATTCCTCCTAATTTTTTTATAAGCAGTTTTAATCAATAATGTTCATCACAAGAGAAACCAACTTCATAAATTTTTAGGAAGAGAAAAGACAATGTGATGCGTTTAAAGCATCATACCCATAACTACTAAAGTCAAAGATTCAGTTCCATTAATAATATTTTTTGGACCCATATTTGATAATTTGTTAGCCATAATATTTAAATCTTTCGGAGAGGAGTTATTACTCTTTAATAGAAACTTTTATAAACCCGTGCGTTAATGTCTTATACTGGCCCATAAAAATGAACCTTGAAGCTGCAATATTTGATTTGGATGGTGTGATTGTAGATTCAGAACCGCTGTATCATAGAGCATGTAAAGAGTTTTTTCGCCGATTTGGTATTGATATTACAAAAGAAGAATTTATTAGACAATGGATGGTAGAAAGCACTGCTTCTGAGGGAGTTATTAATTCATTCAGAATTGATTATGATCCTAATAAAGCTAAAAGAGAAATAAAAGAATTATACCAACATTATTTTTCTACAGAATTAATTCTGGTTTCAGGAGCAGAAAAACTAATAAAAGAATTACATAGTAATATGAAACTGGGAGTGGTTTCTAGTAGCTTAAAGAATGATATAAATTTCATTCTAACAACATTTGGATTAACTGATTTATTTGACTGTGTAGTTTCTCGCGAAGATATTAAGTATCCAAAACCTAATCCTCAACCATATACTTTTGCATCAAACCAGTTAGGTTGCAACCAAGGGGGGATAGTTGTAATCGAAGATGCTGAACGAGGAGTTATTGCGGCTAAAGATGCAGGAATGAAATGTATTGCAGTTCCGAATGAGTATACAAAAAACATGGATTTCTCAAGGGCTGATTTAATCGTCTCTGGCCTCGAGGAGATTAATCTTAAAACATTAGAAGGGCTTTATAGTCAATAATCAATTAACTAAGGTGAACTTTAAAATTAAAGATGGTATTTACTTACGGAAATGTGTTATATAATGAACTAAAAATTCGTGGCTTTATTAGAGATTTTTCTGTTAAAGGACCCCCTATCAAAAATGTTCGATTATTAGATGATATTTTAAGCGAGATGAATATAACTAAATGTACAATTAGAGATGTTGAGAGGAATTATTCAGGTACAATTCTTCATCTAGAATATTTGTTACAATCTCAACATGATATCAATTTTTGTGTTTGTGATTTTTTTAAGATATGGAAAAACAAACAAGGATGGCAATATGGATGCTGGTTTGATAAAGGCAAAAATAGAAGAATTCAAGTTTACTGCTATGGTTCATTGTCTAAATGTGAACGTGCAGAAGAATATGAATCAAAGATAGGTGAATTACAAAATGGAAAAAAATGAAACGTGTTTGTTTGAACTTGTAGAAGATGTAAGGATTACGTGGGAGATTACAGATGGTTGTAATTATAAGTGTAAGCACTGTTGTACTGATGCTAAGGAAAAGGCAGGAAATGATCTCTCAACAGAAGATGCCCTTAGAGTAATTGACGAGATGGATGATGTCGGAGTGGGGGCAATTTATTTTAGTGGGGGTGAACCGCTGACCAGAAAAGATTTGTTTCAAATACTTTCTCATGCATCATCAAAGAGAAGTATACGACGCTTAAATCTTGCTACTAATGGTAGTCTAATTACTGAAGAGAATGCAAGAAATCTTGCCTCAGTTGGTCTTGAATCTGTACTTGTCAGTCTTGATAGTCATAATGCCAAAGTACATAACCATTTTCGTAGAATTGACTCCGCTTTTGATAATTCCATCAGAGGAGTTGATATCTTGACTAAGAATGGTGTAAATGTCAGAGTGGGGACTGTCATTTGGAATGGAAATATTGATTATCTAGAGGATATTGCAAAATTTGCAGTAGGACTTGGTGCTTATCAGGTATTCTTTAATTGGTTAGTAAAGATTGGAAGAAGTGTATATAACCCAGAAATCATTCCTACTGAAGATCAATATATGGATATCGCTAAAAAGATTGGAGAAATTGAAGAGAAGTATGCTGGGAAGATTAAAGTAGGATATCATAGATTTAAAGAGATTCATCCCGATTTCCCTGATTGTCTTGGCGGACAGAAGGTATATCATATAACCTCAGAAGGTTATGTGGGGCCCTGCTCTTGGATTGTGAAGTCTGACCCTAGCTTTGTAACTAGCATGACGCTAAAGGAAGCTAGTCTCAAAGAGCTAATGAGAAATCCAAAGATCCAGAAATTCAAGGATATGGTGCAAGAAAGATCAGAAGTCTTTGGACATGGCTGTCCAGCCATGTGTATCTCAGAGAATGGGACTTACTTTTCCTATGACCCACTTCACTATTTGGAGGGTAAATTTGTCAAGAGATAATCTGATACGAAGAACTTTATTTGGGAGAGAAACATTATCAGATATAGTAATCTTAACTCCAATTACCGATATATACAATAATTTATTCCAAAGTCATGAGTTAGTACGTCAAACGAAAGGATGGTGGTACTCAAAAGATTTCCGGGCTGAGAACAGGTTAATCTCTTTTGTAAAAACACCCCAAAGCTATCCAATAGTTGATGCTGTCCGGGCTCTTGATTCTCCTGAAAAAGTCTTCTTTGTTGGTTATGCGGGTGGTAACTCAAATAAAGTTGAAGTAGGAGAAGTGATGTGTCCTCAAGAAGCAGTATCAGATACTTATATTGCCAGAATGACAAATCAGGCTTGTATAAATTACAATATCAATCATGGAAGAATACTATTAGTTCATAACTTACTTGGTCAAGATGATTCTCTTATTGAGAGGATGAAAAAAGAACACATTCATGCCGTAGATATGGAAACTTATATAGTTTATTCAGAGTGCAACAGAAGAGGTATTGATGTGGCTTCATTTTTGGTAATTACCGACCTAATCGATACTAAACCTTTTTACATGATTGGTCCCGAGGAATACACTCTTGTTAGAAGAAGTTATGAAGGAATAAAAAACATGATTTGTGGTGCTATCAATGATTAAATTAGGTTCTTCACAAAGATTTGGATTAATGACTCTGGCACTTACAGAGGCACAAAAAACTTTATCTGAGTATGGAATTTTGCTGGATAGATTTACTAGAACATTAGAAAGGGAAGGCTTTATAGAGAAGATTATCGCGAGATTAAGCAATTATAATTATGAAGATTTATCACCTCAAGGAACTTTAGATGCACTTTTATCCCAAAAAGAAAAATATGTATCTGGCTTCGGCGAATTAGTAAGTGTGTATACGTTATCTGAGGCAGAAGAACTATCAGTAGCAACCAGAGGTAATTTGAAGTATGTTTCCAACACTGATCCCCCTATAACCCTCGGACATACAGAGTGTATTGAAGAAATACCTATCCCCCATTTTAATGGTAGAATTATGATAAAGCCCAACCTCGTGTCAACTTACGATTACCCGGAAACTACTGATAAGGAATTTCTGAAATATGTAGTAAAATTTATTCGAGAAGATAATCCTGAGGGGGAAATTGTTATTGCTGATGGACCTTCTTTGTTCTTTAATAGTGATTTAGTCTTCCAAGACAGCAGATTAAGAGAGATTGCTGAAAGGTACAATGCAACTTTACTTAATCTAAACAAGTCGCGTTTTGTTAGGTATGGTGATCAGAAAGATTGTGATAATAATAAGAATGATTTATTTGTTCCTGAAGATATCTTTGAAATTGATTTCCTGCTCAATGTTGCGAATCTTAAAGAACATAATTCTACCAGATTTTCAGGAGCAGTTAAAAATCATTTTGCTTTAATTGCCCCATTTCAGAGATTAAGGTTTCATAGGCAGAATATTGTACCAACGGCTGTAAATGTAGTATATAGTAGATTAAGTGCAAATTTTACTATACTTGATGCCAGACAAGTAATGCTGGGAGCACAGCAGAAGTTATATGGAGGTTATCCCACTAAAGGAGTGGGAATTTTTTATGGAACTGACTGTAATAAGATTGATGTTGTTGCTTTGGAAAGAATGAGGCATGGGCTATGAAAATATATGACGTGGCGGCACAAATTGCTAATCATCAAGAATATGCTACTAGAAAGGTCATTTTATCTGCAAAGCCAGTTGTAGAAAATATAGAAGTAATTTCCGCATGTAATCTCCGTTGTAGTATTTGTGTTGATCCGCCAAAGAGGAAAAAGAAATCGCTTAGCCTTGACGAGATAATGGAAATAACAAAGCAGAACTCAGAGGTCTTTGAGGGAGAGAGTGTATGGCTACATCATTATGGTGAACCACTTTTACATTCACAGATCACGGATATAATTCAGTATTTATCAAGCGTTGGAGTTCGTCCTAGGTTATCTACAAATGGGATACTACTTACTCCGGCACTAAGTAGAGAGCTGATTAAAGCGGGCCTTTCCGAAATTGTTTTCTCTGTCGATGGGAGTTTCAAAGAATCGTATGAAAGAATTAGAGTTGGTGCCAATTATGAAACTGTAATGGAGAATGTTAGGAATTTCTTACAGATAAAGAAGGAGTCCGGGTCCATTACTCCTGAAACGCAAGTACAATTTGTGGATGTTTATGGTTCAAATGATGAAGCTGAAAGGTTTACTGCCTACTGGTCCAAAACTGACGTAAACTGGATAAATATAAAAATTCCTTCAACAAGAGCGCAAAAGATAGCAGATAATGAAATATTAACACAAATCCGAGCAAGGCATCACAGAGATTATACTAGCAACCATCTGCCTTGTTCTTGGCTCTGGACGTCAATGGTAATATTATCTGATGGCGATGTCATTCCTTGTTGTACTGACCTATCAGGGTCAATATCTATGGGCAATGTATTTGAACTACCTTTGATGGATATTTGGAATGGAGAGAGAGCGAGGCAGATGAGAGAAGATCATATCGCTGGCACATATAAGTCTGCAAAAATTTGCAAAACCTGTCCTGAACTAAAAGCTTATACTTGTAGTGCAGAAGAAAAATTAACTGAGTCAGGCTTAGACCAGTCACGTTCACAAATCAGCTTCAGTAGCCACAGGATAATTAAAAATGTCTAGAACGATAGATTTTGGAAAAATCGAACCTACCAAGTTTGTATTTAATAATAGAATAATGTTTTACAACAGAATAACGGCGAAGAAATTGTTCTTGGAGAGTGAAGTTGCTGATACTGATCCTACAGAATGGAAGAAACTAGTTGAAGGCAAAGTAACGATAGAAGAACCTAGAACTAAGAAATTTCGATTAGAGGTCACTTTGAAGTGTAATAGTGCATGTGATTACTGCCTCGTCTATAAAAATGAAATACCTCAGATCGGGCAGGGGATGTCATTGGAAGCTGCCAGAAGGATTATCAAGAGATTCAATGAGGAAGTTAAAGATGGATCATTGATGGTGATAGGTGGAGAGCCATTAGTGAATCTTGATGTTGTACGCTACATAGTAGAAAATACTAATGGCAGAATAGGAGTATATACAAATGCTACACTAGTAACTGAGGATGTTGCCAAATTTCTCTCCAGACCAAATGTTACTTTCTACGTATCTATCGACGGAATGGGGCCTTGGAACTTTCACCGTAAATATTTGTCAGGCAAACCCACATTTAAAGACACGATGGAAGGTTATAAAAAGCTACGGGACGCAGGAGCTAACACTGCTATTACTTGTCTGGTTACAGAAGATAACATTGATCATATGACAGACTTAGTGGCCATATTGCATGAAGAGCATGAGGAAAGAAAATTTGGATTAAGCATTCCTCATTTTATAAGAGATAGTCCTTTTGCTGTTGATATTGAAAAATATACCCAGAGAATGTTAATTCTTTTTGATTATGCAAAAAGTCATGGAGTTTACATCGATCAGATTGCAAAAAGACTTGATGTTTTAGTAAATGAAAAATTCAGGCTATATGGATGTAAGATATTCGGTGAACAGATAACATTTTATCCTGATGGGACAGAAACTCTCTGCACAAAAATTGATACAATCGAAGATTTAAGAAATGCCAAAGTAGAGGATTTGTTGGAGTTCTTGCCCTTAAATGACGAGTCTTGTTTTGAATGTGCCCCCATTTCAATTTGTGGAGGCGGTTGTTTTTGGGATGCCCAATATGACAAATCAGGAAGAGATCAAAGAGAATGTTATTTTAATAACAAACTTTTAAGAAAGATGCTATATGATATGGCACAACATGCTCCAAGAGGGACTACAGACAATAAGAACATTTTAATAGATGCTTATGGGACTATGTTAAGGTGAATTGAATGGTAAAACAGATGAATGTGTTGCTTGTAAATCCAGTTGTTATAAATCAAAATTCCCATCCACCTTTAGGTTTATTATATATAGCCAGTGCTTTAATGGAGAAAGGAGTGGACGTTTCATTATATGATCCAGAAACTTCAGATATTTCTTCATTAGGTGAACAGATCTCTAATAGAAATATTGATGTCATAGGAGTTTATTCTACTTGTAGTCAACATAATGAAATAGTTAGACTTGTCAGTTTTATTAAAGGAAGACATAATGACATTCCTATTATTATTGGAGGACCACATGCATCTTCAAATCCTCAAGATGTTATTAAGGATTCTCTTGTAGATATGGTTGTGCAAGGGGAAGGGGAATTACTATTCCCTGAATTGGTGAATCTTTTTAAGACCGGATATAAATCTAAACCCACATCTTTGAAATTTGGTAATTTCGTATCAGATAAGGTTGTACAGGCAAAAAAGATTACTGATTTAGATTCGTTGCCCATTCCAGCTCGAGATTTAGCTGATATGTTAAGATACACAAGCAAGGGAATTAATAGAATTAGAGGGATGGAAATAACAGGCACTTCAATCATAGCGACAAGGGCCTGTCCTTATACTTGTTCCTTCTGTGGTAGCGATGCTGTTTTTGGAAATAAAGTTATTTATCGAGATCCAAAAAATGTTGTTGATGAAATGAGAATGTTAAAGCAAGAATATGGCGTTGAAGGATTATTCTTTCTCGATGATACCCTTACAGTTAATAAAAGATATCTTGCAAAATTCCTAGGAGAACTTATAGAAGCGGATCTTGATATTTCGTGGGCATTGCAGTCCAGAGTTGAGAATATTGATGAGAATATAGTGAGACTACTAAAAAAGTCTGGATGCGTACAAATTGAGTTTGGTATTGAATCCGGTTCTGAAAGGATTCTAAGGCTTATGAATAAAAGACAATCTATCTCTGATGTTTATCAGGCTTTCGAAGCTTTAAGAGAATCAGGAATAAGGACATTTGGAAATTTCATGTTTGATTATCCAACAGAGACGCGAGAAGATATTGATAAAACATTAGATTTGATTTTAGGAGTCCAGCCAGATGTTTATGGGTTATGGCAATCCACGCCTTATCCCGGAACAGCTCTTTATAATTTCGCAAAACGAGCAGGATTACTTACATTTTCTAAAAATCAATTATATGATTTTTTTGATAAAATGTGGACCGAAAGGATAGAAGATTTCCGCGGTTATTTTAAATCAAGTCCGGAAATTTTTGAGTATACAAAAGAGCGAATAAATTCTCTAGGCTTACAAGAGAGAATGTATCAAGGAAACTGGACGATTCTTAATCAGGGGAAGAAAAATGCAAAATAGAGTGTGTTGTGTTGCTCAAGGACTTATTGATTATGTTATTTTATGTGAGTCCATACCTAAACCTCTTAAAGAGGGAAATAATGAAATTGAAATGACAACACTCAAT
>JAHJDQ010000205.1 GCA_018812355.1 Nanobdellota archaeon
ATTCTGAGACTATCATCAACCCTCTTGACTTAATGGGGCATGATTATGATGAGAAGAAGTTGACATTATTAGAATTGTTCCCAATCATGCTGGGACAAACTTCTGAGATCCAAAAAGCAGTTCTTGACAGGGCTTTAACATCCATCTATGAAGAAAAAGGCATTACTAACGATAAGGAGACTTGGAGAAAAGAACCGCCTATCATGGGAGACTTGGTACAACAACTTAAAAAAATGTCCAAAGACGCTACACAGGTAGAGAAGGAGACTTACAGAAGCTTGATTAACAGGATTGAGATGTATGTGACTGGCGTCTTTTCCTTCTTGAACAGGCAGACAAACCTGAATTTCCAGAACAGGTTTGTCTGTTTTAACATCGGGGATATGCCTTCACAAGTGAAACCTACCATAATGTTTCTGATTCTTGACTATGTGTATATGAAGATGAAGAAGGACATTGAGAGAAAGATTCTGGTTATTGATGAGGCGTGGTCTTTATTGCAGAGAACGGAAGATGAAGGCTATATCTTCAAGATTGTCAAGACCTGCAGGAAATTCAATCTAGGGTTACTATTGATAACTCAAGACGTAGGAGACTTAGTCAAGAGTGACGCCGGAAAAGCTTTGCTGAACAATTCTGAGTATACATTACTTCTTAGGCAGAAACATTCCATCATTGATCAGGTGGAAAAGACTTTCCACTTATCTGAGCAGGAACGGGAAAGGTTATTGACAGCAACAACAGGAGAAGGAATTATCATTATTTCTAATGAACATTCTGAAATTAAAATTATTGCTTCTCCAGAAGAGCATCAAGTCATTACCACCAATGCAGATGAAAGGTTGGCAAAGGAACGGGAGAAAGCGAATGAAGTTGTAACAGAGTTTGAGAAATCTACTTTGGATTATGGTAAAGGATGGTTTTTGAAAAAGAAATTGAATGAAGGGCAAATTAAGGAATTATTGAAGCATGGTTATGTCTTGTCTCAGCAGATTGGGTTATACGGTGGTCGTTGTGAAGAATATCTTTTGAAACCTCGTTATAATGAAAGTGAGGAGCATTTCTTTGTCATAAAAATAATTGAAGAATATATCAGAAAATATACTGAAAAGATTGAGTTATTAGTAAGTTCTAATGCCGATATTGTTTTTGAGCATGATGGTAAGAAGGTTGGGATTGAAGTTGAAACAGGTAAGAAATATGATAATGATAGGAAACAGTTAGATATAAAACTAAAAATTCTTAACAAAAATTTTGCTGACAATTGGTTTTTTGTTGTTACTAATTCTAGGGATTATAAAAGAAAATATAGTAAATTAGGAAAGACATATTCAAGGAAAGAAGTTCCTGCAATCATCAAAAAACACTTCAAAAAAGAAGAAGATTTGAAATCACAAAAAGCCCAAAAATCGCCCGATTCTGTGATTTCAAATTTAGAGGATACAGAGCTTAAAACCGCAAAAAAAGAGCGTTTGAGAGTTCAAAACATCCCCTTACTAAGCCCTAACAATTTTGAAGGTTTGAACACAGATTCTATACAACCGGAGGTAAACCAAAATGGAAAACAAAAATGAACAGATGGGACAGAACAGACCGATAGTGGAGACACATATTGGCAAGAGTAAGGATGGAAAGTATATCATCCATAAGACCGTAATCACCGACATTAAGCCGGTGAAGTATTACGAGAAAGTAATGGAGAGTAATGGGGAATAGTTCCCCTCTTTTCTTGGAGGTAAATAAAAATGGATGAATTTTACTGTGAGAACTGCAATGAATTAGTTGATGAAGAATACCGAGACAAATATGGTGAGTATTACCATTGTCTGAAGTGTGGTTATTTCAAAGGATTTATTCAACTAAGAAACTGAACGACCAAAATATTACGTGGAGGTAATACCAATGAAACAAGTAGCAATATATTGTAGGGTAAGTACAGAAGACCAAACCTTAGAACAACAAAAAGAACCGTTAATTAAAAGATGTAAACACGAGGGATGGGAATACCATGTTTTTGAAGAAAAGATTAGTGGGGCTAAAGTATCAAGGACACAGCTTGATTTAATGATGTATGCCCTTCGGAACAGAGAATTTAATACTGTGCTGGTTTGGAAATTGGATCGATTGGGACGTAGTTTAAGTCATTTGATGCAATTGGTGGAAGAATTTAATAACAAAAATATCCAGTTCATCTGCTTAAGTCCAGATGTAGACACTAAATCAGCCCAAGGGATGTTTTTCTTGCAGATAATGGGTGCAGTAGCAGAACTGGAAAGACAAATGATAAGGGAACGAGTAAAAGTTAAATTGGATTACCTGAAGAGGAAAGGCGTTAGGTTGGGTAGACCTCCTGGTAGCAAAGATAAGAGGGATAGATGTAAGTCTGGCTACTATGTTGGATGGAATAAAAGGAAGCAGAAAATCAGTCAGATTAGATGTTAAGAGCTTATAAAAAAAGGGGTGGTGCTATTTCTTTAATTTACTAGGCGGAAATCCATACTGTAAAAAAACAGACTATTTTTACAAAACTTACTCTTGAGAAAATTTGCGAGTTAAGTTTATATAAATATATAATTACTTCTCATTAAAGTGAAAGATATACATCAATTAAGAAAGTTTTACAAACTAAAGGAAATAGAAAGGGCTGGGCCAGTTGGAAAAAGAAAAGAAAGTTCTGCAGAACATAGTTGGAGCTGTTTAATTTTAGCAGATTATTTTCTAAGTTTGATGAAAAATAGCTCTATCAATAGAACAAAAGTTTACGAATTATTAATATATCATGATGTGGTCGAAATTGAAGCTGGAGACATTCCAATTCATCACACAGAGAAAAGAAAAAAGAAAAAAACATCTGAAATGAAGGCATTGAAGAATATAAAAAAACAAATACCTCATGGATTAAAAGGTAAATTTGAAGATTTATTCTTAGAATTCGAAGCAGCAGAAACCAAAGAAGCCAAATTTGCTAAAGCCATTGATGCGCTTGATGCTTTAATTCACTTTCTTGATTATAAAGAATATTGGAAAGGTTGGAATGAAGAGATGGTGCGACAATTTCATGGTAGAAAAGTTATTTCTTTCGTTGAAACTCAAGATGCATTTGAAAAAATTTTAACTTATGTTAAAAAAGAAGGTTACTTTAAACAGTAATACATTAAATCGAGAATAATTGTCCAATTTTTCTCCTTGCTAAATTTTATTCTTAAATTATACAAGAAATAGGGTGAATTATTAAACTTTATTTTCTGGTCTAACTATCTCTTCTTGAATTCTTTCTAAAAGCGAATCTAATTCTTCTGCTTTACCTCCTTCTAGAAGATATTTACGGTCTTTACGGTTTAGAATTGAATTTGGATTAATATAATCAACAGTATTGTCACAATTATAGTCTAACATCTCCAAAAACAATAATCCGTCGTGTGTTTGTAATATACATCTATCTTCTTTCACTTCATATATTACAGGAATTCCATCAATTATTCCTGCATATGTTCCTTCTAATTGTGAACGCACTTGTGGGTTTTGTAAATCTGGTAACGTACCTTTACAACCACTTTGTGATGTTACAACTGCCGATATTATTGATGCATATAATAAGGTTTTAAGATTCACGTTTTTCTAAATAAACAATTGTTTATATAATTTGTCAAAAATCCACCACTTCTAAGCACAATTTATTCGAGAACTCAAAGAAAGTGCAATATAGGAGGTTAGAAAAATCTCACTCAGTTTTCTTTATGTATACTGTTACACGCATAGGGCTTCCACCATCTTCAAGAAATCCACCAAGCCTATAAACAAACGCAGACATGGTGTCTATTTGAAAATAATCACCATGATAAGCCTCAGCTACTTTTTGAGCGGCTTCTATAGCGACAGGACGTGAGCGTCCATCTGGAAAGTGCTCTATGCTTACTAAATGAGTTCCAATAAGTGTCAAATCGTCAATACTTATAGGGTGTTTTTTACCATCTCTAAATACTGAGTAATCTGCTTGTCCACCTCCACCATATGATATCTGTTCGGGCATATTTTGTAAAATGTACTATTCTATAAAAAGATTTAGGAACAATAAATTAATACTGTAAAAATTCTCCTTTTTTTCTCAAACCAAAGATAAAGCTTACTAATTAGTTGTTTTGATATTCCTTTTTTTCTATAACTATCAACAACGTAAACATCAGAAATAAAACCGTATTTTCCTAAAGCTAAAACTGGTGGCTTATTTTGAATTTCACCAAGTGCAAAACCAATTACCTTATTCTCAACTTCTGCGATTAATATTTTCTTATCATTTGATTTAATTGATTTAGTCAAGTATGAAAAATAAGCTTCTCTTGCTTTATTGTTTGGTTTGTAATCAGGATCTAATTCATAATGATACTCTAATAGTGCTAAACAGTAATCGGCAAGGGTCTCCACATCTTTTTTTGTTGCGTCTCTTATGATAAAGGATTCCATATGATATAATTTGAAAATTAACATCTATTTAAATATTAGCAAAAGGAATTCAGTTTTATCTTTTGAGCGAAGCGTTACTTTGAAAACAAGAAGAAAGGGGGCGAGAAAAAAATTAAAATAGAAATATTTAAATAGTGGTTACAAATAATATTATTTGTAGTTATTTGGGGTTTTAAAAATGGGTGATGATGATAGAAAGAATGTAACCATACATCTTAATTCTAGACTTTATACTCTTTACTCAGAATACTGCAAAAAAGAGGGCATAGTCTTATCAAGACAAGTTGAAAAATTTATTGAAAATGAACTCAAGAAAAATGAAACAGAATAAAAATGCTTGGAGTAGAGAAGAAGAGGAACAATTAGTAAGGCTATTTAATGCAAAAAAGAGTATTACATCCATTGCTGATACTTTAGATAGAAGTGCTAAATCCGTAGAATCTAAAGTATGGGCTTTCAAATTAAAAGGTGTTTTATCAAAATGAAGAAATTTACGAAAAAAGAGTTAAATCCTGAAGAACAAAAGGAAAAAGAGAGATTACAAAGGAAAAAATCATTTAATGGATTGACAGCTAAGGAATGGGCTTCATTAAGTAAGAATGTTTGGAATGATGTAAGTTCTCCAAGAGTAAAAAAGCATTTAGATCATGGTGCAACATTTCCTGAAAAATTAGCTAATAGATTTATACAAATGTATTCTGGAGAAGGAGATTTAGTATTAGATCCATTTTTGGGAACTGGTACAACATTGGAAGCTTGCAGAAATACCAATAGACATGGTGTTGGAATTGAACTAAATGAGAGATTTATTCCCTATGCAAAGGAAGTTTGTAAACAATCTACACTAGGGAATTCTGTTAATCTGCAAGTAATTCATGATGATTGTAGAAATATGCTAAATCATCTTGAAGAAGAAAGCGTACAATTAATGGTAACATCTCCACCCTATGCAAACTTTATACAGAGGTCAGTTGAAGATAGAAAGAAAACCCATAAAACTTCTTTGATAAAACACGCCAATAAATCAACAGTAAATCAATATAGTGAGAAAGAAGAAGATTTTGGAAACCTAGGATACAAAGAATTCTTAGAGGGTTTGAAAGATGTTATGACAAAACTCTACAAAGTTACAAAGAAAGGAGGATATAATGTATGGGTTGTAAAAGATTATCGCGATACTAAAAATAAAATTCCATATATAGAATTTCATTCCGATTTAGCGAAAATAGGCGAAGAAGCTGGATTCAAATATCATGATTTAATCGTATGGGATCAGACAGGACAAAGAAAGCTGGTACTTTTAGGATACCCATCAGTATTCTATACAAACCAAAACTGTTCTTTCTTGGTCGTATTGAGGAAGCCAAATGGTAACTAACAGTTTAGTCTCAGAATTAGAATTTGAAAAACCTAATGGAAATGGTAGTACAACTTATTTAACTCATAACTTCCATACTTATCCGGCAAAATTTATCCCACAAATCCCAAGAGGCACTATTCTCCAACTAACCAAAGAGGGAGATACTATTCTTGATCCATTTTGTGGATGTGGAACTACTCTTGCAGAAGCTAAACTTCTTAATCGGAATGCTATTGGTGTTGATTTGAATCCTATAGCTGTTTTAGTATCAAAAGCCAAAACAAATAAATTGGAAAAAGGCGATATTGATTTAACAAAAGTTCTTCTTCAAAATATAAAATCAAGTATTGCAAATTATTACGATACCAAAACTCAAAATGGATATAAAATACCAGATTTTAACAATAGAGATCATTGGTTCCAACAAAATGTATTACATGAATTAGGGATTATCAAAGCAAACATTATGAAAATTCCCAAACAAAAATTAAGAGATTTCTTATTTACTGCCATGTCCTCTATTATTGTAATAGTATCCAATCAAGAAAGTGATACTCGTTTTGCTGCCATTGATAAACAAATAAAGCCATTTAGAACATTTTTTGAATTTAAGAAAAAATTAGATGATATGAGTTTAAGAGTTATTAACTTCTCTGAAAAAGCTTCCGATTCTAGCATTAAAGTATTTGAAGGAGATACAAGAAATATGACTTTTTTAGAAGATAATTCTGTAGATCATATTGTTACTTCTCCTCCCTATGCTAACACCTATGATTATTATTTGTATCATAAATTTAGGATGTATTGGTTAGATCATAATGTTAGGAGTGTGCAAGATAATGAAATTGGTTCAAGAGATAAACACTCAAGTAAGAAGAAAGATATTGATGCTTTTGAAAGAGAGCTATCGCTCTGCTTAAAGGAGATGGGTAGAGTATTAAAACCAAATAAATATGCAGTTATTGTTATTGGTGATTCAGTAATAAGAGGGCAACTGATAAGTGCAAGCGACTTAATGAAGAAGATTGCTCCTGAAAACAATTTTCAGTTTGTTAGGGAAATTAGTTATAATCTAAAGAAAAATTCAAGAATGTTTAATCCAAAATTTACAAATGGAGATAAATTAGAACATATAATGTTCTTCAAGAATGTAAAATGATACAAGAAATAAGAGTTTATTACGAATCATTGGAGCAAGCCAATCATTTTGTAAAGCCATCTGTTGATAAAATATTTAAGGATATTCCTATAAAATTAATTAGACTAAAAAAGACTTTTAATCTTTATAATAAACGTATTGCTAAGATTATTTATTGGAAAGATCCCGATGTTTTGATAAGCGTTGTTTCTAATGGAAAAGAATATCCCTTAATATTCATAGAATTTTCTAATGCGGTGTTTACTGAAGATCACGAATTGCAAAGATTTGATGGTTTGGTTGCTTCTGCAGAAAATGATTGTATTTACGTTAAAATCTCTCCAATAACTAAGAAATCAGTTAGCAGTCATGGGGGTAATGTTGATTTTGATTATTTGAATTCATTTGCACTTATATTAAAGAAATACAACAAACTCTTTTTCCATTTTGATTGGGATGTAGATGATAAAGGCGTTGTGCAAGTCCAAAAAGAATATCTATCATGTCCGGAGCAAGATGAAGATTTTAATCTATTTATTTCAACAGTTCTTAAACACATAAAGAGCAAAGGGTATTATGAAGAATGGCAAGATAATGTAAATAATGAACTGCTAAAAAATGACTTCTTTAAAAAATGGCAAGAAAGCATTAGTAAAGTAAAATTTGAAACCCACGAAGAATTAAATTCTAGTCGGACGTTATGGATTGGTGATTCAAAAGAATTTGGCCAGAATTATCTTGAATTAAAATTGAATAGATTTGGTCATGCTATGGACCCAGAAAGAGGAATGTTATCATATTATGGAACTATGTTGCCTAAAGTTATCTCTAAGATGAAGTTTGTTGAAGATAATAATGCTTGGTACAAAGATATTCAGAAAGAAGATAAAATAAACTCTTACATTGAGAAAAACGGATTAAACAAAGCTAAAGATTTTTTTCATTGTTTTGTTCTCGGTTCTGGTTTACACAGCAATGATGCTTTCAATGAAATCTGGAACAAGTTTAAAGGGAGTAATGATGACTTAATTGAAGTTGACGTGACGGATTTTCTTAATAGCCACTTCTTAGAATTGAATAAAGCATTAAGGACTATTTTCAAATTTTCTCAATCATTTTACATTGAGGATTCTCAAGGACAAAAAAGAGTAATATTGGGATGGAAAGAATTTAATGGACTCAAAGAGTTTAATAAATTAGGCGAAATTACTTCAATAGGAGAACTTTCATCATTAGACGAAGATTTAGTAACATACATCACAATCCACAACATTCTTATCCCAAATGGTTTTAAAATTCTGGCTGCAAGCTATCCAGGTGCACAAGCCGACAGAGTAATTCTTGTTGAGCCGGGAACAGGCAGAAAACAGAAAAGAAAGTATATTGATATAATCTCTTACTTACCAAATAAAAAAGTTACAACACTGCAAGAGAATAAAGGGCAATATTCTAGAGCTTCAATTCAGAAAGAGATTACAGAAATTTCAAAATACAAAACAGATAAGCATTACAAGGAAGCACTAAAAACATTTCAAAATAGGTTTGAATGTGATTCTGTTAATTCTGTCTTGAAAATAGGTGTTGGTTTTTGGTCTAGTCCAAGATTCACATTAGCAACTGTTAAAGATTTAGATTTGAAGGAATTGGATTATTTTGTTTATATTAGTAGAGATATGAAGAAGTGGAATATTTGGCGAACTGGAAATGCTGATATCTTCAAAAAGAATGAAGGAGAGGTTAAACTTCCAAAGATTTATGAAATCGGCGGAATGGCAGAAATGCCTATTGACAAATTCTTTTAAAATGAATGAATCAGACATAAAAAATTATTTGTTAAACCCTAATACCTCTGAACTTCATGGTTTTCTTTTCAGAGTTAATTATTCTAATTTGAGTAGCGAAATATCCAACGAGGTTATTTCTGAAGAGATTACAAAAATTAGTAGCCAATATAAACCAAAATATTTTAATCTTTTGTTCAAAATATCACAAATGTTAGGTGATAACTCCCCATTAAAATCATTACTGATTATTGATCCAGAATCTGTTAAAACTGTGTTTCTAAAGAAATATGAAACAAAAGTATTTAACTTCAATTCAACTGGACAACTCATTGTTTTAGCCTCAAATTCCATAATGGAAATTGAAGAGTTAAATGAATCTACTTTTGAGCTTAAGATATTTTCTTTAGATGCTTCAACAATACCTGTTTTAAAATCAGAAGTGTCGGGAATATATGCTTCGCACAATTCAGTTTTTACTGCTCCAGAGGATACAACTAGCATAAATACTAAATTAAATGAATTGTATGTTTTGGCTTTATTAAATCTAATTGTAGAGGATTTTCATTCTTTTCCGAGAACATATTCGTTATTTACTGGATTAAATAGTTCACTAAAAAATATGAATTTTGGATTAGTGAAAAAATGTAATCATGCGTTACATCTCAATGAGGATTCATTATATGTTGGAGCAATAGCGTTAATTTCTTTGATAATTGAGAATAGACTAGCAAATATATATGAAATTCAAAACACCACTTATAATGATGACAAAACGCTAGGGCAATTGATCACTGAACTTAATCAACAACGTCAGCTTAATGGTATTGAGATTCCTCTAAATAACTTTAAAGACATTAGAAATAACCTCATTCACCATCATAGACGAACTTTTGATATTTATAACTCATTTACTGAGAGCATAAAATATCTCGGACAATTTATTATGTGGTGTAAAGATAATGGCAAACTATAATCAAGAAATGATAAAAGCACAAATTAAGGATATAATGAATACTCAATATGAACGGATGTATCCATTTGAGATAGAAAAAGCACTTTCACCTATTTTTAAAACTGCTGAGGAAAATAATGACGAGCAAATTAAGAAAGAAATCCTGTGGGAGATAGATTTATTAAATAGAGCATTTGGTCATAAAGGTAAATATCAAGGCAAAGAAGTTGTTGAAATAAGTAATAAATGGAAACATTTCTTAGACAATGGCAATTTTAAACCATTTTCAAACCCCCCATTTTGTGAGTGGAAAAAAGAAGCTTTTGATTATTACAAATTAAGATATAATCAAGCTGAAAGTGAACTTGCAAAGGCAAGATATGCTTTTGCTATAATGGTATTTTCTTCTGGACAAGAAAAATTAGGGTGGATGAAAAAATCTGTTGAAGGGTGGCTAAAGACAGCAGAGAAATATGTTGCAGACGGGGTATTTAATAAAGAATATTATGAAATCCCACCATTTGCATATGAATTTGCTTTAAAATTGAGTCTTGCATTTGGTCAAAGAGAATTAGCAAAAAATGTTCTTGATTCACTACATACGAATATCCTAACTATTTTAGAATCAGAAGAAAAGAGATGGCATTTAGAATTTCTGGAAGTTGAATCAAATTACATTAACTCGTTTGATGATATTGAATCTATTAAAAATGAGAGTGTAAACAAGATTAAAGAGATAATAGGAAGATTAAAACAGAATTTTGAGCAAAGTACAGATAAACACAAGAGCAATCATTTCTTAAGAAGCCATTTACAATTATTATTAAAATACAATGGAAACCAGGATTATGATACAAATGAAAAAATAGCTGAATCCTACGCTCAAGAGGCTAATGCGAGAGAAGAACCATTGGTAAAATCTTCTTTTCTCAATGATGCAATTAAAAAATATAAATCAATGCAAGGCTCGTACCCTGAAAAGAAAGAGGTCATAGATAAAAAGATTGAAGATCTCATTCTAAAAATAAAAGAAGTAAATACTAAGATCACTTATAAGCAAATACAAGCAAAGTTTGAGATTACCAAAAAACAAATTGATTCATATCTGGATTTCTTAAGATCAAAAGGTGGAAGTTTATTAAAAGCGTTTTTAGATGACTCTTCTTTATTTCCTCAATATAATAAAACCGTAGAAAATACGCTTGAGCAAAAAAAACAATCACCTCTTCAATTTATGATCTCAATAACTGTATACAATGCAGAAGAGCCGGTTATGAGAATAACATCTGATGATGAAATTTTTGATCATCATGTGAGAAGAAATATCTTATTTGGAATAAAGGTGGGTGAAATTATGTGCAAAATGACATTAGAATCTTTAAAGAAAGAACTAGGGGAAGATTTCTCCAAAGAAATTGAAGCTCTTTTAGATCAGGAAGAATTGATAGATATTAAGCCAGCTCTTAAATCAGGTTTTGATTTTGTTCTAGAAAAATCTGATTATATAACAGGTATTCATGTATTAACACCCTACATAGAAGAACTTATCAGACGCATAGTAAAAAAAGCTGGAAAAGTTGAAGTAATTTTAGAACAGCATAAGACTAAGTTCTTTAGGGGCATTATGTTGGATAGTTTATTAGAAAATGAAAATGTTAAAAGTCTTATAGGATTAGACTTTCAAAAATCATTAAAAGTGTTATTAACCGATAGAGACCAGACTAATTTAAGAAATGAACTTTTACATGGTAGATTACCATCCGATAAAATAAATGAAGCAGAGGTCTTATTTGTTTCCTATTGTTTACTTAAACTATTAAGAATCCTAAAAGAAGTTAGATAAATCAAAGATAAGTTTTTTAGGAAGAAAGAACATCAATAATTTTCTCGCCCCCTCTTTTTTAGTTTTTAGTTAGGAACTCCCCCTCTTTAACAAAATAGTAATTCAAAAATTGTATGTAACATCGGGATTCCTGTTATTAACAAAGCGAAACTTCAAAGAAATACACCACTGGTAAGAATTAAAGGAAAATCTTTAGGTATCTATTATAAGTGGAGATTCTGTGCCATATTTCCCCCAAATTTTACCAATCTCCCAATTATCAGCATAACCTGTTGTTTCTAAAAAGAAATATTTTTTACCCTTATAATTATAATATGTGCCATAACAACTATCGCACCAAACACCAATAGCTGCGTGATCAGAATAAATTAAGATAATAGTATCATAATTGAGAGCTTCTAAAATTGAAGCCATTAAAAAAGAAGTGTCTTCACAATCTCCTCTTTGGTCTATTATTGTTTCTATAGGATATTTTGGCCATTCTGGTTGACTAATATATTCAATATCATATTCATAAATCATTGATTCAACAAAATTTATCGCTATTTGAGCTTTATTTGAATCTCCCTTGCTTATTGAAACATCAGCTACATCTTGTGCGATAGTTTGGATTGTAGGATCGTAAGGAGTTACAAATTTTGTCCAGTCATCACAACAGGAACTTCTTTCTTGACTTTTATAATGCCAATATTTATCTTCTGCAATTCCAAATTGTGTTGAATAGGTTAACCCCTGATGCGTCCAATAGACCGTTATAGTTTGCGTTTGTCCTCCGCCGGCGGGGTGTTTATCTTCGTTATCATCAATCCCGTCTCCATCGGTATCTCTTTCATTATCGCTAGTTCCCAATCCTACTTCTTGCTCATAAGTTAATCCATCACCATCTTCATCTTTTAATTTCTGACTAATTTCTTGTTGTTCCAAAGATTTTTCTTTTTGTTGTTGTGTTTGTTCAAATTGTTTATCGATATCTGATTGTTTATTTTTTGTAGATTCGACATCTGATTGATATTTAACTAAACTTTGTTGAAAATCTTGATTATAGGAGTAAATATAATTTCCAAAAATTGCTAATCCGAAGCTTATAACTATAACAATAAATAAGTGATTTTTTTTCATTTTTCATCAGAAATATAAGGGAGATGTAACTTATAAGGTAATTTAAAGTTAAATATCCAATTTACTTCAACTTGTCTTGGATCCATTTTAGTTTTTATTACTTCTCTGGTTTTTTGAACATCTTTATATTTAGTAACTGTCCTGTATTTAGTAACAGTTGTATATTTTGTTACGGGACGTTCTTTTGCGATAGTTTGATATTCTGTAATTTGACAAGTACACTGCACACAAATGTACTCAAACATATTCCAGTTCCATTCTTGTTTGCTACAATAGCAATTGTTATTACAACTCGGATAGTATTGGCCTGATGAAGCGTCATTAACTTGCTTTTTTTGAACTGGTACTTGATCGTAATAAGTTTCTGTTGTTTGGTACGGTTCTTGTGTTTGATACTCTTCTTGAGTTTCGTATGGTTCTTTTTCAGAATAAGTTTCGGTATCAGTATAAGGCACTTCGACTTCATAATGATGAGTTTTAGTTGGAGCAATTATGATAAAAGTAATTAATAGAAAAATACCTAAACCAATAAAAAAGCTTAGATTTTCAACTTTGATTTTCAACTTCAATGTTTTTTTATGTTTCTTGTGTATCATTAGTAACAACTCTCATAATAATCTCTAATATCTCTTCTGGTGTCTGAGCATTATATTGGGTAAGACCAGGTACATCAGGATTAAATGATATGCTTACATC
>JAHJDQ010000206.1 GCA_018812355.1 Nanobdellota archaeon
AGTGGTAGATCAGAAAGATTTCCGGAACGATTCTGCCGTAGATTATGAACTGTTGGTTCCAGTCAACACTTCCGGATTAGGCGGAACCCAGACTTATTATTTCTTCCTGGATATAGAGTAAAATTTTAATAAACGAGAAATCCTGAAAATCAACTATTCAACGGAGTAAGCTCTGGGGTATACAAAATGGGAAAGAACATCCCATTTGTACGCAAAAGGAATCTTTGTTCCTTTTCGCGTTCGCCGGTTTTCTAATCGGATTTATGGTCATTCCTCGCTAAATACCGCAGCAAGCTGTGGGGTATTAGACCAGCGAGGAATAAATAATTTTTTTCTCTTAATTATTTTAAGCACTCTTATGAAACCCTAGCCGTCTGGGTCATGTTTATCATCGTTTTTTGCAGATAAATATGACTTGATCAGACGAAAGATATCATGTTCCTATACTAAGTATAGGGTTATGGTCTTTGTAGTAGGTTAGGGTTTCATATTAACCTCCTAAAAAGTAACCTTTATAAACCCAAAATCCCTTCTTAAATTAAAAAGAGGTATAATTAAATTATAATTTTATTATACTTTGTAAGTTGAGTAAGACAAAAGAGGTAAATAGAAGTAGGTTTAATAGTAAACCTAGCTTTAGCTTTCCAAAAAATAAAAAAGCTAAGAACATTCCTCAACCAAAAATCAAACAAAAATTATTTCTTATTGCTATAATTATCTTAATGATGGCTTTAACTTTTTTCTTGACAAAAACTCCTTTGACCGGATTAACTGTTTTTGTTCCAGATATAAATAATGCAACTATCTCCAATCCAGATTCTAACAACCTTGTTCCAGAAAAAGTTATTTCTGAAGAAAACAAAAAAATCAATGTTTCTGATTTATCAGAAAAAAATAAACCTGATCCCCTAGATTTAAATCCACTTGATTTAACAGAAGAAAAGATAACAGACAACCTAACCACAATTAGACAACCATCAAAAGAATTACTCCTTAAACCAAACAACCACCAGAACATTATCCCTGAAGATTCAGAAAAGGAACTTGTATCAGGTTCAATAATCCTAACTCCAAAAATTAGTGAGAATAAACCCCTCTCTCATGGCAACGCCTTCACTATTGCAGAATCCTCTGGTGCTACTTACTCAAATATGTCTCAACAGGATTCACTTAAAATTACCAGCCCGAATAATCTTTCTTACAACATCTCTTCCAGCAATTTCATCAACGGAGTTTTCTTGTCTTACAATGGAACGAATACCAGTCAGAGGCCTTTTGGAAAACTAATCGATGATTTCACCGTCCTCGACTTTTATTTTTATCAATATAGTACCAATACTCTTGCCGATATTTACCTTACTGATCAGGGTTATATTCTTAATGGTTTGAATGTCTCTTATACTTACGCCAATTCAGAAACAGACTGGTTTAATCTAAGAAAAGATTTTGCTTCTATCGGTCAGGGAATCAGTATCTTACCCTATGATTCTCTTGGCTTTAAAGTTAAAGTAGATGTTTCCGGAAGACACATGTTTAAATTTAGGATCTATACCCAAAACGTTTCTAATCCTGCACAAGAGGTAAGTTGCGATACTGCTTATAGGTCGGTTACTGGAACAATCTGGACAGATTTTACTGCTAGCATCAACGATTTCTCAGGAGACGATTGTGATTATACTAACATGCATGCCCTCTCAATAATGTTTAACGACCAAACTGATTCTACTACTGGTTCAGGAAACATATTAGTAGATGAATTATATCTAAGGTCAAATACAGAATATTATCTTGACGATTTTGATTATTACAAAACTTCTAACACTCCTCATTGGGCTACTGCCAGTACAGGAGATAACGACAGTGCTGCTTACAGTATTACAAGTTCTGTTGCTTATAACAGCACTCAAAGTTTAAAGATAATCTATAACTATAGCGATGAATCAGCAGATTATATTAATGTCAGGAATGGAATGCCATTTAATTTGAGTTATAATGATTATGATCAGATTGGTTTTTGGTTTAAGGCAGATCAAGCTAACTACCATCAACTAAAGGCGAGAGCTTATGAAGATAATCGCTCAAATTATTGTGATACCGGATATACAACCGCAACAACAACCGATTGGCAGTTATTCGAATGGAACATCTCTGATTTTGATTCTAACTGTAATCTTTCTATCATCAGCGGAGTTTCTTTTCAGCTTAACGATCTTAACAATTCAGATAGCGGCACTGGTACAGTTTACTTAGATAATTATTATCTTAAAACCAATAGTATTTCCCAGAAGATAGATTTTAATTTTATCAATGAAAGTATTCTTTCTAATAGCACTATTTCTTGGAGCATCTGCATTAATTCTTCTTTAGGTGTAGATTGCAGCAGCAGCAATTCTTTTGATTATACCGAGTATGCTTATGATTCTTCTTCCTCGTTTAGAACAGAATCCGGAAACCTTACTGACAAAATAAACGGCTCAAATTATTTACAAGAAAATAGTCAGACTTTCGTCCGCGCCAATAAACAAGAACGAGCAATTTTATCTAACGTCCTCCTTAGTTTAAAAAATCTTGATTATCAAGCTGCGATTATCAACGCCAGCGCAGTCAATTATACAATCACCAATTATACTCACAATCTTACCGACAACACTTATTATGTGGTTGAAAACTCAACTGCTAATAAGGGATGGGGGTATTTTGTTTTCAATCCTTCAGCAACAATTACCGACTTATTCATCTCCGTACCCCATCCGCTTAACGATGGCAATACTCCTGAAGTTGGAACAAACACTTATCTTAACGTTAGCACTCGCTGGCTTTTTGTAAGCAGTGCCCATAGAAACACTAATTTTAACCAAGTTGCGGAACCGATAAGTGATAATAATCGGTACCATCCCTATTACGAAGCAATGGTTAATTTAACAAATGCTAGCACCGATTGGTTGGAGATTCATGGTTTTGCTTCTTCTTCTCATCCAGGATATCCTAATGCCACCCTTAGTTATGGAAACTCGACTCAGACGAACATCTCTCTTTCTCTTGCCGCAAATTTAACTGCTGTAGAGATTGATGCTGGAGTTTACAATGGAACTAACTATCCTAATTTAGCCGCTACTCGGAATTTAATTGGGAAATATATTAGAAGTATTTCTGCTGATTTTATCTCCGCAGAACTTTCTGAATATATCAGAAATAATAATGACGGGGCTATTAATTTCATGATTGCTGTAACTAATACTTGGAATCCAGTTAGCAGTCAACCCGATCCTCCACCCGGACCTCCTCCAGATACAACTCCACCTTCAATTTCTGAAATAGGCGTAGCTTCCATTACCATTAATTCAGCTTCAATCATCTGGACTACCGATGAAAACTCTGATGCTAGTGTTAATTATGGGATAACTACCAGCTTGGGAAATTCTGCAACAGACGTTTCTTTTGGCACTTCTCAATCGGTTCCTTTAAGCGGCTTAAATAGTGCCACTACTTATTATTATAATATTACCAGTTGCGACAGTAATGGTAATTGTGTAACTACCGGTCCTTTTGATTTTACTACAAACACAGAATATTTCTTTGCTATAAATTTGCCTTCTACTGAAAGACCGGTACTGTTTGAGAATACTGGAACTTCAGCAAAAACAAATGGGCAAGCAAAAAACAGCTTAGTTCGGATTTTATTAGGAGCAGCAGAATCTTCCAGCGGTGATTATTCCGGAAGCATGTGGGTAAATTTCACTCAGAACATTAGCTTAAGCAGTATCACTTTATTAACGGACAGAACTTCAGCTAAAGCCGTTTTCCATAATAGTTCAGCTCTTCCACAAGTAATGAATAGGTCTCTTTTAGTTCCAAAAGTATCTGGGGCTGGAGAAGTATTTATTTGTCCAGGAGCATCTGCTCTTGATAAGGTTACCATCAACTGTGCTGATAAGGTAACTATTGGAGTAGGGCAAACTAGTGGAGGAATGACTGTAAGCGAAATCACTAAAGATAGTGAAAATTATTATTTAATTGATGGCATAACCGGAACAGGAGGGGGAGAAGGTTCAGCTCCAACTTTAACTAACGGCAACGTCACTCCCCTGAGTGGTGCAACAAGCACTTCTTTCTTCTTCAATGTTACTTATACTGATGCTGAGAATGATACCGCTTCTTACGTCAAGGTAGAGATTGATGGAGTTAATTATACGATGGGAGAATTCGACGCAAATGATCTAGACGTCACCGACGGAAAAACATACAACTATTCAACTACCCTTTCGGTAAGTAGTCATTCTTTTAAGTTCTGGGCGGCTGATCAAGCAAATGTAATCGCTAATACTCTTACTTATTCCGGACCCGTTGTAATAAACAAAGCTTCAATTACGGGAGCAAGTGTAACAAAAGGCGGCAGTGGAAGAATAATTACTACTAACGCTAGTTATGATAATGCTCAGGGTGGAAATGTTACCGAGATGAACCTTTCTTCTAGTGCCAGTACAGTCAAGTGGCAAGGATATTATGGACAGGTCTCTGCCGATCTTAACTTAGGGATAGGCAGCAATAATCTTTTTAGTTTTGGTAACGCAACCAATGACCAGATCAAAACAGTCTTCTCTTCTCCCGATGCGGCTTTTGATTTCAGCCAACTACAGGTAGCGACAGCTGCTAGTGTGGATTCAGCTTGGAGCTTTCCTGCAACCGATGCCGATTCAACAAATTCCACTTTCAATAATACTGCTGTCATTGCTCATCTAATTGATGTACCAGCAGCAAATTTGAATGCGTATACCTCTTTAGGAATACAAAATAACAGTATTTATTTAAGTGGAATCTTTACTGATCAAGTCAGTCCTAGCATCATTTTAGACTTTGCTTTCGGCTCTTCAGTAGTGGTAGATCAGAAAGATTTCCGGAACGTTTCTCCCGTAGATTATGAACTGTTGGTTCCAGTCAACACTTCCGGATTAGGTGGAACCCAAACTTATTATTTCTTCTTGGATATAGAGTAAATTATAAAAAAACTTTTGTTAAAATTGGCTCTATAAAAAAAGTCATCTTGGCCAGTAAAATCTCCCGAGCCTGAAAGGGAAATAGGAAAAATACCTTTTCTCAATTATTATTGGCTCGGAACTTAAT
>JAHJDQ010000004.1 GCA_018812355.1 Nanobdellota archaeon
AGACAGGTGGTCACTCTCAGGAAAAGTGTTTTCTGTTGAATGATGAGAGAGTAACAAATTTAAAAAATTAATTTAATAAGAAAAGGAATATACTCTTCCTAATTAAGAGAATTAACTAAAAAAGAGTTCTTAGCACTCTTCACAAATAAAAGTATCCTTCTTCAAAGCTTCATTTTTCCGTACTGTTTCAATTATAGTCCTAAATTGTTTTTTACACTTGGTACATTTTACAGAAATACCAGTATGGCCTTTACTATTCAGATAATTTAATTCCTTTTTATTGGTAGTAGAACTCTTCATTTTGTCTATATTAAATTTTAATTTCTTTAATAAAAAGACTTCTATGCTGCAAAATGGATACTTATGAACATAATTCAGCTAAAATCTATTGATATTTTCTACAGGTCCCATCCTCAAATAAATAAGTTCCAAAAGAACAGCTAAGGCATTGATTTTTGTAGCAAATAAAACCCTGATTACAATACGAGTTTATTGTACAAGCTGCGTGGCAATAATCATCAGTTCCAAGAATATAAGTAGAATCACTACATTGCGGGTTATTTACTTGAGGTACTTTTGATTTACAATAATAGTTGTCACAGATGTCATAACATACTCCATCGGAACCTAGCACCTGTTCTCTATCACAGTAATTATAACAAGCTCCATCGAAAAAATAAGAATTAGAATTACAATAAATAAAACTTTGTTCTTGTATTGAATTAAAATCAATAGCGATACTTGTTTGAGTTCCTGCAATCCAAGTATTAATTCCTATTAAATTCCCCTGTTCATCAAACAATCCCCCACCACTACTTCCAAAATAAGTGTAAACATCAGATTCTAATACTCTAAAACTATCTCCTGTTGATTGTGAAAGAACTTCTTTAATATTGGTTATCTTTCCTTCTTTTATTGAAAATTCCACAACGTTTTCAACGTAAGAAGGATAACCGACTGCGATAACTTTATCTCCGATTTTAAAATCATTTGTATAATAAGCAGCAGGATAACTTGCTGCGTTTGAATCTTTCATCTCAAGAATTGCTAAATCTATATCTGATTTGCTGAAATACACTCTATCTACATTATGAAGTTTGCCGTCTTGTGTTCTTACTTGAATATTCTCAGAGATTCTTTGAAAACACTTTATATCATCATACTGGCAATTAACAACATGTCTATTTGTATAAACCGTTAATTCATTGCTTTTGTTTCTTACAATTACACCTGAACCAGTCATGCCTTTTTCAAAATAAGAACCGTCAGCATCTTTCCCTGAAACCCCATACTTAATCCAAACAATACTTTGCTTTATTTTATCTTGAATGTTAATGTTTTGATTAATTACTTGGTCTTGTACTGATTGGGAAGTGTTTTGTTCTTCAGAAGGGAAAAACAAGCCCCCTAAAAAAATGATGACAAATATTACTCCAATAACAGCAAAAAAATTTGTCCAACCAGAAGCTTTGTGTTCTTGTTCCATAGATATATAATTGTTATCAGATTTATAAAAGCTACTGGTGTGTTATTAAATTAAGCTATGATAAAGATTAAATTAAGAAATAAAAGAAATAAATTCAATCACCTCCTTGCTCGCTTTCGCTATTGCTTGCAGATTTCCTGTTATCTTCTTATAATCTGCATCGTACAAGGCTAAGTAGTTGAAACTCTTTGTCTCCAGACCAAAGTGTTTACAAACTACGTATGCTGTCCCTTCCGCCTGAATCTCTTTCTGCTGTTTGGAAAGAGATTTTCCTTCTTCTGTGTAATGAAGAAGTTCATGCGCAATCTCGTGAACTAAAGTGTTTACTTTAGTGTTTATGCTTCCTTCTGAGGAGACTTTTATTTCTCCGCCCTTGCTGTAGCCATAAACTCCGTTTATACCAAGAGAAGCAAAGTCAAGCTTGATGTCTTTAGCCTGACAAAACTCAACTAAGTAGTCAAGAAGTTTTCCTTGATCTTCTCCCTCTAAGGCAATATCAATGTCTGGGAGAGGTTCACCGTCTGTTTGGCTGATGTCAAACACGCTTACTGGAACAAAGTAAGTGAAGGTTTTATCTTCATCTTTATCCTTGCTGGTGAAGGGAGCAACAATTCTAATCGCTTTACTTCCTTTCTTGACACTTCTGCCAAGCTTTTTCCAAGTGTGGAAACCTGCTACTTTAGAAGCATCTGGTTTGGTTAGATGTATAAGTAGCTGGTTATGGTAGCTGTACTGCCAGAACTTAGACATGGTCTCCAGATATTTCTTGAAGAATTCAGATTTTTTTACGTTATCTGTTTCTTTTGCTAGTTGTTGCAGTTTTTCTTCAACAAGTTGTAAATATTGGTGAGATTTCATGTTCTCACCCCCGGTTGTTCCCCACAAAAGTTGCAGGCAACTAAGTTAAATTCTTCACTAATTACTTCATGTTCACAAAAATGGTTTTTGGCTTTCATTTAAAAAGCACCTCCGAAATTTTTTATGTTCCGGATAGTCCTGAGCGGTTCTCTTATGGGTTTAAACGTTCAGTTGGTGGCTACGCCAAAAGCCTTAAGTTGGAATCCCGAAGGTTAGGAAAAGAAAAAAATTAGAGAGTGCTGGTTATGGACGGTAAAATAAATTGATGTGAATGTTTGTTAGAAGTGAATTGGATATAGAGATTTGACAAGACTAGGTTGGTTGGTGAATATGGAACCTTAAGTTATGATAAAGATGAAGGTTGAAAATTCTGAGGATATTAATAATCTACAATTATGTTTGATGCCTTCAATAAAGATAGCAAAGGAGTTTTATTAACTGGCTTAGCCAATAGTTCTTTGTACTCATTTGAATTCGTGTTTATTATTTTATCTTTTTTTAAAAGACCAATTACTTCCTTAATTTCATCAAATGTTAGAATGGGGGTATCTGTTGGTCTTTTTAATCTTTCAACTTTAATTCCATCGCCTAATCTTTCAACTTTAATTCTATCGTCTAATATTTCGCTTATTTTATGAGATTTATTTCCACTTAAAGTACAATAAGTAGGTTTATTTCTACAAAAATCTAATAACATTTTAAATATTCCTTTAACACTCATACTTTTAAATTTTTCATTTATAATATATTCTCCCATTTTAGTTACCTCATTTTGTTAAATTAGCAAAAGGCCTTTCACCATATTTACTTCTGAATTGACTAATAAGCTCTGTCTCAATATAATCAGGATTTTCATTTTTCAATGGCTTCCATGCCATGAGTAAGTCATCTGAATTATCAATTTGCCAGATCATTTTGCCACCCCTGTGTCCTGCCTTTTTCCCTCTACTAAATCGAAGATAAGTTGTAATTCTCGCCCGTAAAGTTGAGTATTTAGATTTTCCACTAGCCAATCCTATGTAAATGACACCTGCATCTTGCACCCAATTTTTCTGCAATGTCTTTATACTTACTGTAGGATTCTCATTTTTGAAATACCCACCTATGCTTTCTTTTAAAAATTTGACAGGAGTAGATTTTTCACGCAACACTACATACACTCCTCCAATATCGGGGATTTCTTTTAACCTACCTAAATTTAATTCGGAAACTGTAACGAATCCTTTAAAGCCATATTCTTCCAAATCTAATCTTTCAAAATCCATATTAATCCTCTGATTATAATAAATGGAGGGCGAATGGAGATACGCCCCCACACCTCCTGGAAAGGAGATAAATCAAATAATTTATATCCCCTATTTAAACCTGCCG
>JAHJDQ010000026.1 GCA_018812355.1 Nanobdellota archaeon
ATGATCGGTAAAGATAAAAAAAAATGGTTAAAATCTTTAACAGTTTTTTTATTAGCCGGTTGTCTTGGTTTAATTGTCTTGACAGGAATTCCTAATCTTAAGCAACCTTTATTCCCACTACTTTCAGGATTATTTGGTTTCTCCATTTTACTTGTCAGTCTTTTTGATAATTCAATCATTCCAAAACAAGACCTAAGCAAACCATTAACAATTACTAAAAAAAACTACCTCAAGTCAATCAGCGCTGCCTCTGGAGTTGGATTCATTGCTGCTTTCCTGCCTGGCTTTGGTAATTCACAAGCAGCAATAGTAGCAACGGAAGTTGTTGGAGATGTCGGTGATGAAGGTTTCCTCAGCCTAGTAGGTGGTATCAACACTGCTAACATGCTCATCTCTATTGGAACGGTTTATATGTTAGATAAAGCTAGAAATGGAGCGATCGTCGGCGTAAAAAAACTACTTGGAACGGTTGGCTTGCAAGAAATGATCCTCTTCTTAGGAGTTGCTTTATTAGTTGGTGGAATCGCCACAATTCTTGCCATTAACATCTCTAAAGTCTTTGCTAAATATATTGTCAAAGTAAAATACAGCCATATTGTCTGGAGCATCATCATCTTCATCACAATATTAACTTTTTTCTTCGACGGATTTATTGGACTTCTCATCCTCACAACCGCAACCGCCATCGGCTTAACAACATCATTCTGGAAAGTCGGCAAGAACCATCTCATGGGTTGTTTAATCCTACCAGTTATATTGTTTTTTGTGTTGTAGAAACGAAAACAAAAGAAAAAACCTAAACCAAAAACCCAGAATTATTCTGTAAGTACCAATAAATACCATAAACGACTGCTCCTAAAAACACTAACAACAAAACAGTCACAATCAAATTCCTGATTTTTCTTTTAACACTCTTAGCAAACTTTTTTCTTCGACGTAAAATCTCATCATACATTCGTTTGACTTTAAATATTTTAATCGGTCGCCGCACACCTTTAAACTTTTTCGCTCCCAGATAAAGATAAGGGATTTCATTTTTATTCATTGAATGATAAACTGCTTCACTAAAAACAACATCTCCTGCTTTAACAATACTTTCAATTCTCGCAGCTGTATTTACTGCATCACCGTAAATATCACCCTTGCGCAAAACAACCTCTCCACCATGTAAAGCTACTCTTATACTTAACGGATTTTTCAATTTATACTGTTTATTGTACCTTTTGAAATCGTTCTGTAACTCTACGCCACATAAAACAGCGTTAGTGGGAGACTTAAAAGTAACCAGGAAAGCATCACCCATTTTTTTAATTACATTCCCTGAATATTTATCAAAAACAGAAGCACAAATACTATCAAAAACATCATGCAAGCCGCTAATGTCTTCTCGCTTCAGTTTACCAGTAGTCTTAGTATAACCAACTAGATCAACGAACATAATCGTCAGTACTTCTGATTCAACTTTCTCTGGAGTCATTTTAAGTCAGAATGAAGTTTTATTTATAAATTTAAGGGGAAATTTTTTACTTTACCGGACGAGGAATAAACTGATTATTAAAATATTCTAACAAAGAACGGTCAGTCATCCCAGCAACTCGATCTAACGTCTTCATCATCGCTTCATCCTGCTCCAATCCAGAATATTCTTTTAGCAAAACATCCTCAAAAACAAATTCCATCAAGCGTGCTGCTTTAGCAAACTCTTCATCTAACTTTCCAGCTTGGTAAACATTATCATACATAAACCGACGTACTTCTTCAAACGCTTCAAATACTTCTCCTTCCCAAACTAAGTTACCATCATAGTTAGAATCAAAAGTATGTTTATTACATTCAACTAACGAGTTAATGCAACAATCAATCCATTTTGACTCTCTCGTTCCTAACACTTTCATTGCTTCTTGCGGCAACTGCTCTCTTGAAACATAATCAACTTCTAACGCATCACTTAAATCTGCACAAACATAAGCGATTTTATCAGAAAATCTAACAATTTGCCCTTCATAAGTAAAAGGTAAGACTTGTTCAGCAGCCAATTTTGTCTTACCTAAACTATGTTTAAGAATTCCATCCCGCACTTCTGCTGTTAAATTCAATCCCCTACCATCTTTTTCGATCCGGTCAACCACTTCTAAACTATAAGCAGCATGATGAAAAAGATAATTTTTATCTCCTGTCAATCGCTGAACAACTTTGGTTAAAGTTTCCTCTCCAACATGACCAAAAGGCACATGGCCCAAGTCATGACCTAAAGCAGCTGCTTCTGCTAAAGTTTGATTCAATCTTAAATAACTACATAATGAACTAGCAATTTGCATTACTTTCATTGTATGACTTTCTCGAGTCATCAAATGCTCTGTTTGAGGTAAAAGAAATACTTGTGATTTTCCTGCTAAACGATGAAATGCTTTTGAATGAATTATTCTGTGCTGATCAATCTCAAAACAAGTTCTTAATGAATCTTCTTCTATAGGATTAGCCCTTCCTCGAGATTTAGCAGAAAGAGTATAGCGAGGATGTAACTCTCCCACATCTAAGAGAAATTTTTCTCGATCTTCTTTCGCAATTCGATTAAATACTTGCATAATAATCAATGAATTACAATTACTTATTAAGATTATCAAGCTTGATTAGTTGTATTAGAAAATCATAAAAATTAAGAAAAAAACAAATTCATCCAAACTCTCAAAAATAAAGCAATCACAATCGTAATCAACGTAGAAGTTTCTAATGGCATGATAGGTTGATTTTCCATTAACTTTGAAATCAGAATAAACATTGCTGCTAAAATAGTATAAGAATCTAATAAAAGAATAGATAACTTAAACTTTTTTTTAAATTTCATTTCTAATTAAAGAATTGTAAATAAAATCCCACTCCTAAAACAATTAACATTAAAATAACCCCTCCTACAATAATCCATAAAGCCAAATTATTTTTATCCATTTGTTTAAAACCTCCTGTTTTTAACATGCAAAAATCATGTAATGATTTTTTAGCATTTCACCTCTTTTCTTTCTTCAATTCCCTAACTAATAAAGAACCAACATCAATCTTCGCTGTCTTGCCTTCAATACAATTTGTTGTAATAATATTCTTGATTCCTGCTTTTCTCAACTTCATTAAAGCATTCTCGACAAATAAACCATGCACCCCAATTACAGAAATAGATCGTGCTCCGAACTGTTTTGCTTTTTTAGCCGCTTCAATCACTGTATGTCCAGTTGAAATGATATCATCAACGATAACCACATTTTTCATACTGATCGGAATTTTCTTAACTATTTTAACCTCAACATGTCTGGAACTGAATCTTTCTTTCTTAAGCACAGTAGCCTCTACATTAATTCTTTTAGCAATCGCTTCTGCCCATTGATAAGATTCCCAGTCCGGGCCAATAATCACTTCGTTCTTGAAATGTTTTTCAATATAATCAGCAATTAAATTATTCGCCGTAAGATTTACTGCCGGAATTGTAAAAATATCTTTTAATGATTTGTAACGATGAATGTGCGGATCTATGGTAATTAATTTATCCACAGAATTATTTAACAACTTCGCCATTACCCTTGATGAAATACATTCTCCTGAATGGAACCGTTTATCCTGGCGCATATAGCCAAGATAAGGCGCAACAAGAATTACTTTTTTTGCACCTAAATCTTTTGCTGTTTCTGCTGCAAAAATAATATCAAACAATGACATATCTGCATGTGGCTGGAATGATTGGACAATGACTACTTTCTGCTTCTTTAAATTAGTATTATACTTCAGATAGATATCACCGTCAGGAAAACTTTTGATCGTTAATGGCGAGAACTTACATTTTAACTGCTTCGCTATCTTCTTCGCCAAAACTACAGAATTCCCACAACTAGTAATAATCAATATCTATCACCTCTTTGGTTTTTCTATTTTCTTCTTGTTTATAAATTTAATTAAGAAATCTTTATATAATTACCATTTCTAACAAAAGAACATGGCTAAAAAAGAGCAACAAAAACAGAACAAAAACGAACAAACCGGAGCAGTCCATTGGGCCGATTATTACGCAGAACAGATAATCAGAAGTCGCGGAGATAAAAATACGTATATTATTGAATCAGGAATAACTCCGAGCGGAATGATTCATGCCGGAAATTTTAGAGAAGTGATTACTGCTGATTTAATTAAAAAAGCTTTACTTAATCGCAATAAGAAAGTGGAATTCCTTTACGTTTGGGATGACTACGACGTTCTCAGAAAAGTTCCTGTCAATCTTCCTAAACAAGAAATGATTAAAGATAATCTCCGTAAACCAGTTTTCCAAGTTCCTGATCCTTTTGGTTGTCATAAAACCTATGCTGAACATTTTGAAAAAGTATTCGAAAAAGAAAGTACTAATGTGGGTATCGAAGCTACTTTTGTTTATAATCATAAAAACTATCTCAAATGCCTTTTTGCTAAAGAAATTAAAACTGCTTTAGAAAAAAAAGAACAGATTAAAGAAATCCTTAATCAATACCGCAAAGAACCTCTAGCTAAAGATTGGTTACCCATCTTTGTTTTCTGTGAAAAATGTCATCGAGATACAACTAAGAAACTAAAATGGAATGGTGATTATACTATTACTTATGAATGTGAATGTAGCCATCAAGATACTTTTGACTTTAGAAAGAAAGGCATTGTCACTTTACGTTGGCGCGTAGATTGGCCGATGCGTTGGTATTTTAATAAAGTTGACTTTGAATCTGCCGGTAAAGATCATTTTGCTGCTGGTGGCAGTGTTGATACTGGTAGAAAAATTCAAAAAGCAGTTTATGATACTGATTATCCGTTCGGTTTTGCTTATGAATGGATTGGTATTAAAGGCCGAGGACAATTTGCTTCTTCATCTGGTAATGTTGTTACAGTTACAGAACTCCTTGAAATCTATGAACCAGAAATTGTCCGATATTTATTTGCCGGCACAAGGCCTAATAAAGAATTCTCAATCAGTTTTGACGTTGATGTTCTCAAAATGTATGAAGACTATGATAAATGCGAGAGGATTTACTATGGCGAACATCAAGTTAATGAGAAAGAGAAAGAGAAACAATCTCGCATTTATGAATTAAGTCAAATTGGTAAAATTCCTAAAAGTATGCCTTACCAACCTAGATTTAGACATCTTACCACAATCTTACAAATTCATAATTTAGATGTAAACAAAACCATTGCTTTCTTAGAAAAAGAACTGAAGAATAAATTTGATAAAAAACGTTTGCGAATAAGAACAGAATGTGCTAAGAACTGGCTCCACAAATATGCACCGGAAGAATTTCGCTTTACTGTGCAAGATAAATGTCAAGTCACTTTAGTTAAGCAAGAAAAAGATATCCTTCATCAATTAGCTGAGAAATTGCTAGAAAAAGAATGGAATGATAAGGAATTACATGAAGAGATTTACATTCTTTGTCAGAATAATGAATTCCCGACTAATGATTTTTTTAAATTAGCTTATCATGTCTTGATCAACAAAGAACGCGGTCCACGATTAGCTTCTTTCATTTTAGAAATTGGCCGGAAAGAAGTCGCGAAATTACTGCAGAAGGTTTAATTCTAAATTTAAAAAATATGTGGGCGGCAGACACGTTAAGATTTTTTCAAAATCCACTGGCCTGCCTTCATTATTAGAAAAATATGTGGGCGGCAGGGCTCGAACCTGCGTAAGCACTAAGCTACTGGGTGTCTTTCACTTATAGCAAACCGCTATAAGAATGGCCTAAGCATAGCCAGATAATTTAATTATCTTCCAGCCCGTTTGACCACTCCGGCACGCCCACATGATAGTACAAATCAATGAGTGATTTTTATAACTTTCTATTATTATTCTCTACTTCCATAATCCTTAAAAACGATGATTCAATTTAAACATAAAAATGAAAGCGATACCTATATTTATAGTCTTAATCAGCCTACTGTTCCTTACTGCCTGCAATCCAGATCCAACCGGAGGAGTAATCGTAGTAGATGATAAGTGTAGTTTTTTAGAAACTGAACCAGCACAAGATGATTGTTACTCTGAAAATTTAAAATGTAGTAAAATAAAAAGTGATCAATTGAGAGACACTTGTGTCGCTGAATTAGCTAAAAATAGTAACAAAATAGAAGTTTGTGACTTAATTAAAGATGAAAAGACAAAAGCTTATTGCCAAGAAATGCTTGCTATTGAAAATAATGATCATCAAATTTGTTTAGAAATTAAGGATGATTATTGGAAAAACAATTGCCATTTTAATTTAGCCACAGAGAACAACGAAGATGCTTACTGTTCTTTAATCAGCAATAATGAACGGATGGAAGATTGTTTTGAAGAAATTGCTTTAGCCACCAACAATCATCTGTTATGCGAATTTTTAAATGATACCAGAAATGATGTATGTAAATATAAAATTGCTCAAAATACACAGAACGTAGAAATTTGTCAAGAATTAATCAATCATATTAATCGGGATTCTTGTCGAATAAAAATAGCTAAATTAACTGAAAATGAAGAACTCTGTGAACTAATCGGCCAGAGTTTTATTAAAGAAGTATGTCACGAATATTTTGCTGAGAATTAAAAAAATTTATTATTCTTCTTTTTTCTTGTTCATGAAAATTAAAAACTATTAATTTTCTGAACAGAAATGAAGTATTCTCTTCATTTCTTGTTCAATAAATTATTGAGAATAAATAATTTATGACCAAAAGTAGTGTTTTCATCACTACTTTTTGTTCCAATTATACTTTCTAGTTGTCGCAGTATCGCCATAACCACAAGAAGAACACCTTTTTTTCCTAGCATGCATTGTATGTCCACCGCACCTTCTACAACGAATGTGAGATTTCTTACCGCTCTTACGGCCCATACTTGGTGTTCCTTTGGTCATGCTAAAAAATTCTCCATATTTTTTGCACCCCAGAAATCATTTTATGATTTCTACGGGTCTTATAAATTTCCTAAACTATTTATGCTGGTGAAATGACGATAATAGTATCTCCACGAATAAAAGCAGTACCTAATTTTCTTTGCACTTCTCCATCTTTGTGCTCTTCTGCTTCTTCTAGAACAACATTAATATGAATATCAAAAGCTTTTAATTTTCCAACGTAACGAATACCATTTTTTAAGTCTACCATAACGGTCTTGTTACGTGCTGCATTTAGTGTGTCTAACGGTCTTGAATTTTCTTCCATTTTAATCTTTACCCCCTCTGATAGGTTAAAATTATTGTTGTTGGTATATAAACTTATCGGAAAATTAAAAAAAATTCCGGAATATTTTGAAACAATGTTTCTGCCATATATCGGAAAAATAACTCACTGTACTGGTAAGAGCAATACCGCCAAAATAGGCGCACGAGGAATCGAAGATGACTCGTAATCGCGCCGTGCGTATTGCTCTTGCTGAATTAAAAAAGAAAATATTATAAAGAAATCTCTAGTTTACAATACCATGATAAACTTCGCTAAATTAAAAAAAGAAATTAAAGATTATGATACTGAAAGAGAAAGGCTAATTAAACAAAGTCGAGTCGTCTTAAAACTAAGTAAACAAATCATTTATGCAGTGCATCGAGATGAAATTAGTAACGCTGCAAAATTAGTTCAAGCAATTGAAAGCGAGAAAAAGAAGCTTGAAATTATTGCAAAACATTCTCATAAAATGCCCTATGAAGGCAGTTATAAGGTTGCTATCCAAGAATATGTGGAAGCATTATTGTACTATAATTTTGTTAAAAGTGGTAAATTAATTAGCTTAAAAGTCCTTCCTGAACATTTCGTATTAGGACTAGCAGATCTAGGTGGCGAGATGGTTAGGAAAGCAGTTTTCTTGGCCGGAAAAGGACAGGTAGCTAAAGTTAACAAAATCAAAGATGCAGTTGATTTTATCTACGGCGAATTGCTTAAGTTTGATTTCCGTGATAATGAAATCCGCCGTAAAGTCGATGCGGTTAAGTATGACTTACGTAAATTAGAAGATTTAGTTCTCGATTTAAAGTTAAAAGGAAGATAGGTTAAAGTCACCACTTTCCAATTACAAAACCGAAAGATTTATATATGATTAAATCAGTTAAAATTCTATGAAAATCTTTGCTTTATCTGACTTACATGGCGATAAACATTTAGCTAAAGAAATGGCTGAGAAAGCAGCCGAAAACAAAGTAGATTTAGTTCTTTTAGCCGGTGACTTAGTTGACCATGAAGGTTCTGTAGAGGGTATTGTCGGACCATTTAAAGCAAAAGGTTTAGAAGTAGGAATTATTCCTGGCAACCATGAAGGGATGGCTGAAATTGGTTTTCTCGTTGATAAGTACGGAGCAAAAAATTTGCATGGTTACATCTTTAAGAAAGGCGACGTGGGAATCTTTGGCTGTGGCTATGGTAATATTGGCCTGCATCAATTAGATGAGCAAAATGTCTTTAACACTCTTAAAAAAACTCACCAAGCCTTAAAAGATGTGAAAAAGAAAATTATGTTAACTCATACCCACCCCGAGAATAGTATTCTTAGTCTCGGCTTATTCCCAGGTAGTGCAGGAGTTAGAAAAGCAATCGATGAATTCCAACCAGACTTACATTTATGTGGCCATATGCACGAATCGGACGGCATTGAAGAAATGATTGGCAAAACTAGAGTAATTAACGTTGGTCGGAAAGGTAAGATTATTGAGTTATAAAAATGCAACAAATCCTCCAAAGTGTTGATGCTTTAATATTAATTCATCCCGATTTTGCTCCTCCTGAACTAATTTACCAAAATCCAAACTATTTACAATCACTAAAAAAAGCAACAAATTATTTAATTGAACTAAATAAACCAATTTTTTTCCAACCGGCAACTAAAAGTGAAATATATTACCCAGAGATAGCTAAACTAACAAAACAATGGCAAAGAATAAATTCATTTTTTTCTTATATTTACAATCAAACAGCTGTCGAACAAATTAGTAGAGTAATCGGAAAAGATCCAGAAGAAATCCATATTGCTGCGGGAGGAATTGCGGCCGGAGCTTGTGTTAGTGAAGCGATGAAAACTTGGTGCCAAGAAGTATATGCTCATTTTACTATTACCAAAAAACCACAACAGGAATTAAAGCGAAAATTTAGACGTGGAGATATTATCAGTGAATTAACTGAAAAATTAATTTAAAATGGAACTATTAGCCCCAGTCGGAAACAGAAGTATGTTAACCGCAGCCATTAAAGCTGGCTGTGATGCAGTTTATTTTGGTATTCAAGGCATGAATATGCGCGCTGCTGCCAACAATTTCTCATTAGAAGAATTAAATGAAGTAGTCCAGTATTGCCATCAACATAATGTTAAAGCATTCTGTACAGTTAATGTGATTATCTTTGAACAAGAATTAACTAAATTAAAAGAATTATTACAAAAATTAAAAGAAGTTCAAATTGATGCTGTTATCTGTTGGGACTTCGCCGTTATCAATTTATGTGAACAATTAAACTTACCCATTCATCTCTCTACTCAAGCTTCTATTAGTAATTCAGCAGCGATCATTACCTTAAAAAATAAATTCAAGAACATTGAACGCGTAATTTTAGCAAGAGAATCTTCTTTAGATAACATTAAAAACATCAAAGAAAAAACAGGTTTAGAAATAGAATGTTTTGTCCATGGGGCGAGATGTATTTCTTATTCAGGAAGATGTTTTATGAGTCAAGAATTATTCAACAAATCCGCCAACAGAGGAGCATGCTTACAACCTTGTCGGAGAGAGTATAAAGTGATCGATGAAGAAAATAATGAACTCATTATGAATAACAACTTTATCATGTCCGCTAAAGACTTATGCGCCTTGCCTTTACTAGAGAAATTACAGTTTGTTGATTGTATTAAAATTGAAGGCCGTAATCGAGGAGCTGATTATGTTTATACAGTTGTTTCTGTTTATCGAAAAGCGATAGAAGCAATTAAAGAGAATACATTCAATCAAGAATTTATCGATAAACTAACTGCGAAATTAAAAACCGTTTACAATAAAGATTTCTCTACTGGTTTTTTTGTTGATTATCCCTATCATCAACGCGCTGATACTTACGGCAGTAAAGCAACTAAACAAAAAGTGCAGTTAGGGAAAGTCAGTAATTATTATCCTAAAATAGAAGTTGCTGAATTTAAAGTAGAAACAGAATCATTCTCTATTGGAGATAAAATTATTTTTATTGGTCCAACCACTGGCTATGTGGAAACTACTGTCGAAGAGATTCATACTGATCATGGTAATGTAAAAGCAGCCGAGAAGAGCACTACCATCTCCATTAAAGTTCCTGAAAAAGTCAGAGAAAATGATAAAGTTTATTTAGTTAAGGAAAGAACAAACTAAAATGCAAACCAACTGCCCCGAATGTCATCAACCATTACACCAAGGCCAACATAAGTTCACTGACGGAATGTATAAAGTTTCTTATTGCAAAAACTGCGGCTTCAGGAAGGAAGAACCTTTAGAGTAATCCAATTATGCTGCTTTTTTAATTCTATTTTCAGTAATAGATTCATTAATACTAATAACAACATTAACTGCTTCTTTATCAAGTTTAGAAATTAATTTTCTGGCTTCTTGAAGTTTTCTCTTTAGAATTTCTAAAGATGCTTCTGCTTTTTTAATAGGAGTAAAGCCAAGAGCGCGTTGTCTATTATCAGAAAAAAGCTCTTGCTCTCGTATCAAATAAGTTAATTCATTGACAAGACCTTGATCACCACTTAACAACTCAGATAGAACCATACCATCATCACGAAATTTTTTCAAATTTCTTACTTTTATTTTTCCATAATCAAACGCATCCATTACATCCATCTTCTTTCACCTCAAATTTTAAACACTTACTTTTTCTTAACAGGAACAAGCTTTTGAAATTTCTCTTTCAAATCAACTAAATGAGCAAACTTCATTTTCAAATCCGCAGTATCCCGACAATCCATAATCAAACCGTTTAATTCCACTTCAATATTCTTACCCACAGGAGTCGCTTTAATTTTAGCCGCTTCTTGTTTAGGAAATAGATTCAAAAGATCATTTAAATGCTGTTTACTCTTAAACACCCACACTTCATTGTACAAATGCAGTTGATGTTTCTTATTATATGTCTTGAATAAAATTCCCATCTTCACATCCCCATGCCCTTAGGCATCTTTCCTTTCATCTTCTTCATTAACTTGCCCATATCTTGTTCGCCTTTAAACATTTTCATCATTTTCTTACCCTGACGATACTGTTTTAATAATTCCCGAATCTGACCAATTTTTAATCCCGAACCAGCAGCAATCCGATCAATTCTGTCTGCAGAAATAATATCAGGTTTCTCTAACTCTTCTTGCGTCATTGAATCCATTCCATGTTTCCACTTCTCTAACTTGCCTTCCTGCACATCTAACATATCTTTAGGCAGTTTCATCTGGCCCATTCCTGGAATCATGCCCAGAATTTTCTTAAACGAACCCATTTTTTTCATCGCTTTCATCTGTTCATATAAATCAACAAGATTAAAATCGCCTTTGAGAAACTTTGCCTGCATATCTTTAGCATCCTCCTCAGACATCACTTCTTTCGCTTTTTCCAATAATGATTCTAAATCACCTAAACCAATTAACCTACCGACAAACCTTTGCGGATGAAACACTTCTAAATCATCAACCTTCTCCCCGACCCCAATAAAAGCAATCTTTGCTGAAGTGACCGCTGATGCTGATAATGCTCCTCCACCCTTCGCAGTACCTTCTAATTTAGTGATAATTACACCAGAAACATGACAAGTATCATGGAAAGCCTGTGCTTGTTTCTCAGCTGCTTGTCCAAGATCTGCAGAAATAACCAATAACCTTTCCTCAGCATTTACAGCAGCGTGTAATTTGTTTAGTTCTTCAATCAACTCATCTGATAAAGCGTCTCTTCCAGCAGTATCAACAATGACAACATCATAATCATTTAATTTCTTTTCAAAGGCTAAATAAATATTAACTGGATCTTTTTCTTCCCTAATTCCAAAAAAATCCACTCCCACATTCTCAGCAAGCTGCTCCAGTTGATCATAAGCAGCCGGCCGCCAAGTATCTGTTTGAATCACCGCAACCTTATAACCACGCTTCTTGTAAAATTTAGCTAATTTTCCTGTTGTTGTCGTTTTTCCTGAACCAAATAAACCTACTAACATAATTTGAGTTGGTTTTTTAGTAATTTTAATTTCATAAGCTTCTTTCCCTAAGAAATTAGTTAATTCTTCATAAACAATCGTAACTAACTGCTCTCTTTTAGTAATTCCTGGTGGAGATTTTTCTTTCGCTCGTTCTTTAATATTTTTACTTAAATCAAAAACTAACTGGACATTTGTATCTGACTGTAATAACGCTCTTTGAATATCTTTTACTAACTCATTGATTAGTTTTTCATCTACAAAAACCGCTTTCGTTATCTTGCTTAAAGTGTTCTTTAAACTATCTCCAAGTTTATCAAGGACCATTTATTATTAGAATTAACACGTTTATTTAAAGGTTATGTGGCTGCTTCTAAGTTCTGATAAAAACGATAAACGCGTGCCCTTGAACCAGGTTTTATTGCTTCAATAAAAATTTCCGGAGTAGTTTTTAAGTCAACTTCAATCAGTGTTGGATAATGTATTGGTTGTTCTCTTCTTTTTGGAACACGATCAAAATATTCTGCTACCTCCCTTAGTCCAAAATTATAACCGCGCCACATTTTCCTAGTTGTTAAGCCCTGTCTTTCAGCAGCTTGTTCAAAACCAAGACACCCCATATCCACCAAAGCAAGTCGCCGACCAAAGTCACAATGATTTTTTTGCAAGCCTGTAAAATCATCACTCTTAACTAAACCTTCTAAATCAACTCCTTGTTCTTCAGCAACTTTATCAAGATCATGTTCAGTAAAGTAAACTAGTTTCTCCTCTATTGTTGCTGTTAGCTCAAGATAAAAAATTAAAGAATCATCATTAGACAATCTTTCTTTTCCATTACAACGATACTCAATAGCTCTTTGGTATAATTCAACAGCCGTAAAATCAGTAAATTCTTCAATCTCCTCGACTGTCTTTCCCCTATCTGCAAGATAACCAACAATAGCCTCTCTCAAAAAATGATTTTTAACAGTAATTTCTCCATCTTTTTTCTGTAATAAACTAGTATATTTTATCATTTTTGTTAAGGCAATTTCAACTCTTTTAGGAACATCTTCTATCCAAGATTCATCAGAATAATAGCCAAATTCTGTTTCTTCCAACGCATCATAAACTGGTTGTTTTGCTTTAGATGTACTAAAAAGAACTACCGCCCCTTCCACATCATACTTATCAGGTAATCCTATCTTAAGGTCATATTCAATTTGATAATCATGTTCTACATTTCCATCCTCATCATCAGCTATAACTTCATCTAAACCACCGGAACGTGGATTAAAAATGAGTCCCAATCCAGAAGCAGAAGCAATAGGGACAACATCATATTCTCCTAGCTTTAAACCTTGTTTTTTTAATAAATCAGCACTAGCTTCTAGAAGTTCAACAACATCCCCTCTTCCAACATAAAGAATATTCTTATTTCCTACAGTTATATCAGAACCATCAGACATAACCTCCTCAAATTGAACCCAATATAAATAAGTTTCTATTATAAAGTAACAATTATCTCTTATTCCCTTTCGGAGCAGTATAAACAAACCAATCATCCTTCGTAATCTCATGAAAATAATCAGCTTCCTCAATCAGAATTCTTGCCGTCGTTTTCTTTACAGCAGCAATCTCTACCCTTACCCCTTCCGATTTTAAATGCGTTACTAACTCAACATAATCAGCATCTCCACTCATAATGATAATTGTATCCACTTTCGAAGCTAATTGCGTTGCTTTAATCGATAACGGGATGTCAGCCGATTTATGACACGGAACAACACTACCATAATACAATCCATGTAATCTTTCCGCAAATTTATCAGAGATAGCTTTTCCCTCTCTAAAATAAATCAATCGATTTAGTCCTCGATCACTTAACAATTTCGGAATTAAAGTATCAAAGTTGATCATCGCATTAGTTTTCCCAGAAATATCATGAATACTCCTTTCAATATTATTCCCATCACAAAGAATTGCTACCGATTGATTAATTAATATTTTTTTCGTCATTTTATTTTACCTCTTTAATAATAAACATGGGCCTACGAGGATTCGAACCCCGACGCCGTGGTCCGAAGCCACGTATCCTATCCATTAGATGACAGGCCCTAGTATAGTTTATAAGGGTTTAGTTCACCCCCTAATATATTAATTCTTTGGTTATAAGTAGTACCCGGAGGACAAAACCCATATTTTTCCCATATCCAAAATCGTGAAATCTTACTTGAATTTTTTGGATCAATTATGTTTATCCATTTAAGTAAAGCCCCTTTTCCACATATTTGAATTTTATATCTATCATTTTCTGTTTTAATTTTTGATTTATGTAAGTACCATTGATAAGAAAAACCTAATTTTTCCGCAAGGATTATGAAACCATTTTTCAAATTTTCTGAACAGGTTGTAAACATAATTCGAGGATAATAATGATATTTCTGTTGAAAGTCAGAAGCATTCCTGGGTTTTCTTGAGAATGTGACACAACCATCAGTATCAAAATATCCCCTTAAGAATGCAGAAATTATCAATTTATTGGAACTTTCTAAGATAATCTTCGGAACTGCAACTATTGTTGTTTTCTTTCCCGAAGGGAAATCTAAATCTTTTAACTTATCTAAAACATATTTTTTCCTTACTACAAACCCATACGTGCCTCGTGAAGGAAAAAATTTACCTTTGATAGATAGTCCAAACAATTTATTAAACAGAGGAATAATATAATCATCATAGTACTCCCTCTCTTCATATCCTCCACTAATATCAAACTCTTTTCTTTTGCCCTCGTAACGTAAATAACCATCTCCAGCATGCATTCCGGCTATTTCGGCTAACTCTGGTGTAATATCCATTTATTCTTAAGAATTTATTAGTATATAAACTCTACCCGCACTTGTCGAGTGGGTGAGTGGGTCTCAATCAAATTCTTCCAACAACAAATTATTATCCATCATCAACGAATAATCTAAATTATCCAATTTTTTACTCTTAACAAAAAGAAGAAATCTTTTCTGTTCAGCTTTATTCCACTTAGCAAACTCCAGAGCAGTTTTACAAAGATGATCAACATCACAGTGCCCTTCCCTTAAATCTTCCTGATTCAAAGCAGGATGTAACGGACAAAAAAGCACTCCATCCAATTCAATTAAGTTCCGACAAACTCCAAAACGTAAATCATTTTCTCTGGCCCGATTTCTAAACTGTAACAATTCTTTTTTATCCTCAGAATTAATCTCTTTAAACTCTTTCGTATTTCTTAACACGGCTTCTTTTATCTTGCCTTTAGAAACAAAATCATGTCCACAGCAGCCCATACAACCACCATTTAATTGACAAAGAATAGTTAATTTAGCCATGTTTTTCTAAAAACTCTTTAAATTTCATTAAAGCCATTTTACGATGAGAAATTTCATTCTTTTCTTCTAAAGTCATCTCAGCAAATGTTTTTTCATATCCTTCCGGCTGAAAAATAGGATCCCAGCCAAAACTGCTTTCCCCTCGGGGAGAAACTACCTTGCCTTTAATCTCACCAACAAAAAAATGAGCTTCTTTTCCATCATAATAACCGATTGCAGATTTAACCACAACTGTATCATTATGATGTTTATTGACCAATTCATAAATCCCTTGATTACCTAAAGATTTCAAAAACCATTTAATCAATGGTCCGGGAAAACCATTTAAACAATCTAAATGAACAGAAACATCTTCAACGAAAAAATTTCCGGGATTATTTCTAGCTGCTGCTTCTATTTTTTCAGCAATAACTTTTTGCGCATCAGAATCTTGTATCTCCGGTAAATTTAATTCAATCCCTTCAACACCAGGAATAACTGCTTGTACTTCTCTTAACTTTCCAACATTTCCGGTAATGAAATATATCATTCTGGTACTTTAATTACCTCATATTCATTCTTCAAAGATTTAATATATTTTCTAAACCCCTCTCTATTAATTTCAAGTGTTTCTGTATTTATATCTGGATGAAACCCAGTAAAATCAGCATTCCAAACATCTTCATCAATTAAAACTTTTACTTTATGCTCTTTATCATGAAGTAAGCCGCTTGGTGAAACAGAGCCAGGAGTTAACCCCAAAATGTTCTTTAATTCAGCTTCATTACAAAAGTCAACTTTATGTCCTAATAAATTACCTAACTCCTTCAAATCAACTTTTTTAATATCCTCTACAATCAAAAGGTAAAAAAATCCTTTTTTCTTCTTTTCACGTAAAAATAAATTTTTAGAATGTAGACCTCTTATATTTGCCAAATACTTTTTAGCCGTTTCCGCTGTATAAACAGCTGGATGTTGGAACTCTTCAAACTCAATACCTAAATCACTCAAATACTCTTTAATCTCCACCTACATCTCCTCCGGAGCTTTAATGCCCATTAAACTCAAACCAATCTCTAAAACTTGACGTACAGAATCAACCAATAACAACCTAGCTTTCATCGTACTTACTTGTTCAGAAATTACTGGACACTTATGATAAAATTCGTTAAAGGCCTGACTTAACCCAATCAAGTACTGTGCCAGATGATGCGGCTTATAAGTTTCAGAAACCTTAACAATTACTTGAGGAAAATCATACAATAATCGAACAACGGCCATCTCTTCTGATTGATCAAAATTTTCAAAACTTATTTGCACTGTAATCTCCCTATTAGCTTTCCTTAAAATCGAACAAGCCCTAGCGTGTGTATACTGGACATAAGGTCCGGTTTCTCCTTCAAAACTTAACGATTCTTCCGGATTGTAAACCATATCTCTCAGCGGATCAATTTTAAGCATGAAAAATTTAATCGCTGCTTGCGAAATAAACTCTGCTCGTTCTTTAAACTCTTTTTCAGATAATTTATGATATCTTTTTCTAACTTCTTTTTCCGCCATTCCAGAAATTTCATCCATCACATCATCAGCATCAACCACAGTCCCTTCTCTTGACTTCATTCTGCCAGAGGGAAGATTAACCAATCCATATTTTAAATGGTAAAGATTCTTGGCATATGGTTTCTTTAACATCTCTAAAATCTTAAACAATTGTTGGAAATGATTATTTTGTTCAGTAGCGACAACGTAAATTAATTGATCAAATTTAAAATCTTGATACCTAACTTGAGCTAAACATAAATCAAAAGTCATATAGACTGAAGTTTTGTCTCCTCGTAAGAGAACTTTATTAGGAAGATCATATTTTTCTAAATTAGCAATGATTGCTTCAGTATGGTCTTTTTCAAAGATTTTATTTTTATAACCCTCTAACACAAGATCTTTTCCTTTTTCATAATACTTTGATTCAAAATACTCCTTATCAAATTTAATTCCAAACCTTTTATAGGTTTCTGCAAACCCAGCTAAGACCCATTGATTCATTTTTTTCCATAACGCTCTTGTTTCTGAATCTTCCCTTTCCCACTTCAAAAGAAGTTCTTGTACCTCTAATTTTAACTTTTCATCTTCTTTCGCTTTTTTGGAAAACAGAACATAATAATCTCCCACAAAATGATCAGTTTTTTTATCCGGCTGTTTATTTTTACCCCATTTTTGATAAGCCAACATTGATTGACAGATATGCACACCACGATCATTAACAATATTTACTGGATGCACTTTATTTCCCTGAAAAGCAAGAATTCTGGACATTGCGTTACCTAAAGCCATATTTCTTAAATGACCTAAGTGTAAAGGTTTATTAGTATTTGGACCACAAAACTCAATCACAACTTTCTTTTTTTCTTTCCCCATTCCATAATTCTTTGCCTGCTTATACACTGTTGTTAATGTCTCCTCAGCTAAGACAGACTTCTTCACAAAAAAATTCAGATAAGGACCAACAACATCAATCTTAGAAATAAAAGCAAGCAACTTAATCTTCTCCTTCAACTTCTCCGCAGCCTCTTTAGCATTTTTTCCAAACTTAAAACAAGGAAAAGCATAATCTCCCATTTTAGGATCTGGCGGAACAGAAATTAACTTAGTTAACTCTTCTTTTTTTAGTTTAGTATTCTTAGCTAAAAGTTCAACCAGCTCTTCTTTAAAATCCATATTCTCCAAGAATAAGTTCGGATTTAAATAGATAACGGAAAAATCTACGATTTTCCGGGATCTTCCAAAAACTGACAGTTTTTGCTAAGTAGCGGAAAAAATTATAAAGTAATAATGATCTAGCTTAAAAATGGGACTCAAATTAACGCATGGTATTGATGAAGGCGTCAGAATAACACAAAAAAATTCTGGAATTGAACACTTTGTTAGAGTATTAAGTATTTCTCCTGATCAGGAAAATGTATTTCTCAAAGTAGTTGTGGGTGGGTTTCCTAAACATGTTATTCTTAAACGAGATCGTAGTGCAGAGGTACTTTCCAAGTTCAAAATAAGATACCATGAACCTCGGGGTAGACAACAAGCAAATCTAAATTATGATGCTCCTCCAAACTATTTTATCGAACGGGGAGATTTTTATGAGGGACAATTCACCTCACATTTAAGATCACTTCCTTTAGAAAAAAGATTATAATCTCAATAATCTATTTAAACATTTACCCAGTAAGAAATCTATATTGACCTCTCGAAATGTATTTAAATGAAAAATAATTACTTTAGTTTTTGATGAAAAAAGATTATTTCTTAAGAGGTGATGATAATGAACAATTATAATTTAGATGATGGACTAATAAACTGGGGACCGACTCCTGAAATTGCTGAATACCATCAGGGAATGTTTAGAGGATTTTTAGCCCAATCTCCTGAGCAGATCAAAAAAGCTTGTTGTGATGAAGAAGGCAGATTAGTACATATTCTTAGCGCTGAACATTTTGATCTTACTTTTTTGGAAAGAATTTGTGAAGTTACCAATGCTGCAAGGAGAATCAATAAACTTCCTGATGCTCCACTGAAAAGATTATTAAGAAACAAGTCGGTATTGAATTATTTTGCTCAACCCAGTTCAAGAACATTTTTATCTTTTTCCAATGCAGAATCATTATTAGGAATGCGCCGGGAAGAATTAAGAGATCTAAGTACTTCTTCAGCCGCTAAAGGAGAATCAGATAGAGATTCACTGAGAACCCATTCATCTTATCATGACGCACTCGTTTTTAGAAATAAATGTAATTATTTTGACATGTTTGCTTTATGGACAATGCAAACATCTAACAGAAGCATTCCAGTGATTAGTGGTGGAGCTGGCTCTAAAGAGCACCCTACTCAAGCAATTCTTGACTATTATACAATCCGTGAATCACTAGATCGGCAAATTGATGGAAAGTCGTTTGCTTTTGTTGGTGATTGTCTAAGAGGGAGGACAGTCCGTTCCCTAGCCAAAGTATTAAGTTTACATCAGGATATTGAGATATATTTTGTCGCTCCAGATAAATATCAGATCGACCAAGAAACAGAAGCATATCTCACTCAACAAGGAGTTAGAGTAACAAGGACAACTACAGGATTAGAAGGGATTCCAGAAATGATAACTGGAGCAGTCTATATGACTAGAATTCAAGATGAACACGATAAAGATGGAGAACAAAAAAGGTATGATCCTAGATTTATCTTCACTGAACCTATGCTTGACCAGTTACAAGACCCAGCAGTATTGATGCATCCACTACCTAAAAGAGAAGAGATTGATCCAAGAATTGATTATCGCGACGATAGAAAAATAATGATCTGGCGACAAATGAGAAACGGAATGTGGGCTAGAACAGCTTTGTTTGCCCATATCTTTGGAGTAGATGATAAAATCTTAGAAACTTACCGAACATGTGAGAAAGTTACTGCCCCTAAACCTTTATAGCATTTTTTCTCTCACTCAACACAAAACTCTTTACTTTCCCACCACAAAAAGAACTAATTAAATCTTTTACCTCTTTCACCAATTCATTTAATTCCTTATTTGTTATCGGTGGAAGTGCCTCAATATGAATTAAAGCAGAATTAGAATTCTTATTCAAAACTGTCTTCTTACTTTTCCAGAAATCTAACTTCGTTCCTAAAATATTCTTTTCATCACGATAAATTAAATCTCCTCTCTTAACCCTAGACAATTTACCAATTCTTTCTCTACCTTTAGCTAAACTAAATGTTAATCCACCTTTTATCCTATCATAATCATCCACTCCTAAAGGAATAATATGTTTCACCGCTAAATAACGAACCAAATTTGTCACCACATCCTTCCCTGCCACACTCTTCCGTTTCAATATTTTTTTCAATAACCTTTCCACAGAGGTATGATAATGTCGAGCTTTCTTGCCAAACCCTGCTTTAGCAACTTCCCACGGAGAGATTAAGTCATGGTTTTTTATGGTCCGTTTATGAAAAGTAAGATGAGTTAAATTTTCTGCTTCTTGTAGTAAATGTTTAGACTCTTTTAATTTGGTTTTATTATCAATCCCTTCAACCAAAATGAAAGCAACTCTCAATTTCTGATTAAATTTACGAAAAACTTCTTTTTTAATCTCAATCTTCATTTTTTCTTTTCCAATTGACGATTTTCTTTGTTTACTTTCTTTTCATAAGATCGACCTTTGAAAAAGCCAATCATCCTTTTGAAAAACCCTTTCTTCTGCCGAGAATAACTTAATCCATAATGCATATTTAAGCGATCTAAATCATAACGAATATCTTTCAGAATGTGGACTTTTTTTCGTTCATAATGAACCCGAGCCAATATTAAAATTAAATATAAACCAAATAGTCCACCCACTAAAAGACTTGCTTGTCTCATAAAAGGTTGAATTGTATCTATTAATGATTGTAATTCTTTAGGAAGAGTTTCACCTCCATTTTCTCCTGATAAAGAGTCCGAACCAAACGAAGATCCTCCTTTATCTCCTCCCGGTGGAAGAACTTCACCAGCAGCTAAAACTAAAGGGAGTAAGAAAACTAATAATAATCCTAATATAATTATCTTTTTCACTCTAATCACACTCTTTTTAAGATATTATTATCTTTTTATTATTAAAGGTTACGTATATTTAAAAGAAAATTTTATAAACAAACTAAAGAAAATAGAGATTAGCCCTGCTGTGGGTTAGTTCACAGCCCCGTGGAAAAGCAATTGCTTTGCGGACTGTAGTGGACTAACTGAATTACGTCAAGTGGTTTAGGTTTAATCATAACACCCTTTGGAGGTGTCGACCGCGGTTCAAATCCGCGCGGGGCTACTTTTTTACTAAACCTTTTTAAATAACCCCCGCAATTAAACATAAATTCAAGAGATGGGTCGGTTGTGAAAAGCCATAAATTCATACATGAATTTAATGTCACTGCTTACCCATACTGGAGAGAAAGTAAAACTTATTCTCCTTGAAAAAACAACCGAGGTATTAATTAAAAATGGCACGTATGCATAGTAGAAAGAAAGGAAAAGCAAAAAGTACAAAACCAATCAAAAAAGTCCCTTCTTGGGCACCTTACAAAGGTAAAGAAATAGAAAAATTAGTTATTAAATTTGCTAAAGCTGGTAAAACCACTTCCGAAATTGGCATTTTTCTCAGAGACAGTTATGGAATCAATAGCGTTAAAGCTTTAGCTGGAAAAAGTATTAGTGCTATTCTTAAAGAAAACAACTTAACCAAAGATCTACCGGAAGACTTACTCAACTTAATTAAAAAGATGGTTGAAGTAAAAACCCATCTAGAAAAGAATCGTCAGGACATGACTGCTAAACGTGGTTTACAATTAACCAGTTCCAAAATCAGACGTTTAATCAAATATTACCAGAAATCTAAACGTCTTCCTGCTGATTGGAAATTCGACCCAAATAGACTTAAGATGTATTTGGAATAGAAAGGTTTATATTTATTTTTTTTATTCTTCTCTTCGGTGATAGTAAATGAATCATAAAATAAAATCTTTAATACTAATTTTTGTCTTTGTTGCCATGATTGCCGTAATCGGTCTTCTCGTTGGTCAAGGTGGAATAACTGGAGCATCAACTACTGCTCATAGTGTTGCTTGTTTTGAAGATGCTGATTGCGATGACAAAATCAGCGCTACAGAAGACATCTGTAAAAACCCTGCAACAGAATATGCTTTATGTGTTAACAAACCAATCGTCAAATAAAAATACCCTTCGCAAGAAATGATATAGGGTATTTTTAATGTTTACTCTGAGCGTTAAACCCATCGCAAACAAATAAAAATAACAACCACGATTAACTGTGGAAAATTTTTAGTCTTGTACAAACAAGAATTAAAGTTAACTTTAAAAAAGTTCTATAACATTGTTTTGATTTTTTCAATGTGAGTAGCGATGTCTGTTCCTTTCTTTGTTAACTCTAACAATTTTAATCGCCCTTCTTTCTTGAAATTAATCAATTCTGCTTTTTGCATCTCTTGTAAAATCTTCACAACATGAGAATACGTACAATCTATCTGCTTTGCTAATACTGATGCATACACCTGCGAATCAGCATTCTTTAACTCTACCAGCATCATTGCTGGTTTCTCTCTAAAAAAAACGTCGAATATTAATTTAGTTTTATTCAAATTACCCCACCCCAACACACAATTCATAACAGTTATATTTAAACATTTATTGACTAGAATAGATGTTTTGTAAAGATTATATAAACCTTTTGGAATTGAATTGAATTGGTTTTTAAAGGAACATTTTTTAAACAACCTTAATCCCAAATTCTTAATGAACCTATTTCCTTACCAAACCGTCAGAGAAAGTCAAGATTTACTCATAAAAGATATTCAAACAACAATAAATAACCAGCAAATCCTTCTCGCTAATGCTCCTACCGGATTAGGAAAGACCGCCTCTGCTTTATCAGTAACCTTAAACCATGCCCTCAATAGCAACAAAACAATCTTTTTCCTTACCAATAGACACACCCAACACCAAATTGCTATTGAAACTTTAAAGGAAATAAAAAGCAAACATAACATCAATATCCCTTGTATTGATCTTATCGGCAAAAAATGGATGTGTAATCAAGAGATCGCTGGTCTTTTCGGGACGGACTTTACAGAATACTGTAAACATGTTGTTGAAAAAAATGAATGCGAACATTACAACAATGTCAAAAACAAAAATAATCTTACCGTTGAAGCTAAACTTCTCTTAAAACAACTGCAGCAATTAGGTCCATTACATAACGAAGAATTAATCAAACTCTGTCGCGAAAAAAAGATGTGCAGTTACGAAATGGCCTTTGCTTTAGCCAAAAAAACTAAAGTCTTAATCGGAGACTATAATTATTTATTCAATCCGTTCATTCAATCTACTATTTTCAACAAATTAGATTTAGAAATGGAAAATATTGTCGCCATTATTGACGAAGGCCATAATCTTCCCCGAAGAGTTACCGAAATGCTTAGCAACAATCTCAGTTCTTTCATGCTTAAGAATGCTTTAATGGAATGCAAAAAATTTGGTTACAAAGGTTTAATCCTCTGGCTGCAAGAAATTAATACAATCCTTAACAATCTCGCTCAGTTTAAACAAGAGAAAGAAAAGATTGTTACTAAAGATCAATTCCTCGACCAAATAAAAAAAATAACTGATTACGATCAACTAATCGATGAACTGGAACAAGCCGCCGATGAAGTTAGAAAGAAACAACGTAAAAGTTATCTCGGTGGAATTGCTACTTTTTTACAAGTTTGGAAAAATGATAGCCAAGGCTTTATCCGTTACATTTCCGAAAGAAAAACCAAATACGGACCTTTAACTATGCTCACCTACGCCTGTCTTGATCCCAGCATTGTAACCAAAGAAGTTTTTTCCCAAGTTGATTCTGGAATAATCATGAGCGGTACTCTTAATCCTACTTTTATGTATAAAGATATTTTAGGAATTAAAAACGGAATAGAAAAAGATTACCCCTCTCCATTTCCACTAGAAAATAAAATTAGTATTATCATTCCAGAAACTACCACTAAATTTACTGCTAGAAATGAACAAATGTACGAAGAAATTGCTGACCGTTGCTCAAAACTAGCCGGGTTAATTCCAGGAAATGTTGCCTTTTTCTTTCCTTCTTACTATTTGCGGGATCAAGTATGCTTGTTCATCAAAACAGAAAAAAAACTATTTTGGGAAAAGAGTGAAATGAGTAAAGAAGAAAAAGAAATATTCATTAATAGCTTTAAAGAAGAAAATGAATCCGGTGGAGTTTTATTAGGGATAGCCGGAGCTAATTTTGCTGAAGGGATTGACCTTCCTGGAGATTTACTAAAAGGAGTAGTCATTGTTGGCTTGCCTTTAGCCAAACCTAACCTCATCACTAAACAAATTATCCAATATTTTGAAGATAAATTCCAAAAAGGCTGGGATTATGGTTATACTTTTCCGGCGATGAACAAATGCTTACAGTCAGCCGGAAGATGTATCCGTTCAGGAGAAGATAAAGGCGCAATTATTTACTTAGATGTTCGCTTCACTTGGCCTAACTATTATGCTTGTTTACCAAAAGAAGGTTTAATCGTATCCAAAAACTATGCAGAGTTATTAGAAGAATTCTTCAATTAAGCCTATTTTCTTCACCGCAGTGTAGTATTGTCTCTTTTTAAACACCTAGTATACAAAATAGTAACATTTATATACTTGTTGTACTTTATACCACAAATAACAGATAAATTCCAGTTATTGGGGCCTCAGAAATTCTACCACCCTCACCCCCTCTTTGGGGCCCCCTTAATTTTTTAAATAAAAGTATAAACTTTATTTAAAACTAAAAGGAAAATTGAAATTTTCCTTTACTTGTTTTTATGAAAATGGATAAAGCCACTTTAATCTTTGAAAGTAAAAATCTTCTTTCTTTATGTAAAGATTATACTGTTACTTATTTTAAATCTAGAAGAGAACAACAAGAATTTACGACCGATAAACATCACTTTGACTAGATTTATACACATTTCTTAAATTAGCTCCAATTTGTTGGGTAACGCTAGCTGCTCTGGCTGCATCTTCACTAAAACTATAACCTTCTTCCCGTTTTCGTTCTACAGCACCCATCATATACTCAACTTTTCTCTCATCTTCACTACTCATATAACCCTTCTGCTCAACACTTTCTTGCAATTGAGCCATCTCAGCATACAAACTTTTCACCGGCTCCTGACTTAAGTGACGAGTATAATCAGCATTAAGAACTTCTGGAGGGATTTCCATTAACTCTTCTCCTCCTAGTGCTTCTTCTAAACTAGCCCCTTCTTTTACAAGCGGAACTTCTTCTACATCTTCAAATTGTTTTCTTATTCCCCGATCCCTAACCAGAATTTCTTTGGCCTCCTCACTTAAACCAATTAATTCATCTTGGGCAAATTCAGGGATAGGTACTTTTTCTTTCCATTTCAAACGATCTTTTAATTCGTTTTCACTTTCCCGGATTTGTTGCTGCGCTTCTACTATCTCTTGCTTTCTTTTCTTTTCAAGTTCTTTCAATCGTTTAATCCGCTCTTCCGGAGGAAGATCTTCTAAATCATCAGCCATAATTTAACAGAACTATGCTCAATATAAAAATCTTTATATTAAAAAAAACTACCAAGCAACCAATCCATGCGATTTCTTAAAATTTTTATAAGTGTTAAAAGAAAAAAACTTTGCATGGGCTGAAAGTGCAACACCTGCTTTTTTACCTTTCTCTTTTTGCAAAAGAAGTTCTTTTTTAGATTTTCTCGATATTTTTGTTTTCTTTTCTTTCGGTGTATAAAAATCTCCCAAGAATTTCTCCGAAAAACTTTTTTGAGGTTTTTCTTTCACTTCTTCTTGCTCTTTTTTACCACGAGCCTCAGCCAAATAATTGTCCAACTCTTTTCCTAAAGATTCCATCGCTTCCTGCACGGCTGAGGAAACATTCCCCATTAACATTAAAGTTTCATCTTCTTTTAATTTTTTATAACTCTCCACCTGCTCATCAGTCCATAAATAAGATCTAAACTGAATCTCAACCCTGCCAATATGCACCGGTCCTCTTTGATACCCTTCTTGTACCACTTTCATTTCCGGACGAGTACGATAACGGAAAGTTGTTAACAAACAACCATTCATGCCATCTTTTGTTGCTCTTGATAGCAATTCAATGTCCATCACCGCACCTTCAAAAGCAGAAATAATGTCAGGAGTAGCCATGTTCCGTTCCTTTAAAGTCATCCTCGCTACATGCCGTAAGTAAGGTTTAACCCAATTAATGTACATTTTGATAATTTCAAAATGCTGATATAAGTACTGCACCATAAATTTTCTCCTGTTTTCGTGTTCTTTATGTGTTCTCTTTTTCCATTCCATAAATTGACGTAAATGTCGCTGCAATACCCTAATTACATTAAGATTAAAATTTTCTTCTAATCCTTTCATGTACCTCTCTAATTCCCCTGTATTTTTGAAGGGAGGAGCATCAAAAAACAAATCAGGGAGGGTAATAAACTCTAACTCTCTCGCCATCCCATAAACAGAAGCCGCACTTTTCCCACCACCCTGCACGAGGTCAATAAAAATTCCTTTTAAAGTAATCTCGGCACTTTTACCTCTTTGCCTCATTTCTTTAGGTAGCTGTTGAGCGGCTTCTTCATAATAAGTCATGCGTTCATCAATAATTCTTAATTCTCTGACCATCTGGAACAGTTCTTTAATCATCTTACCAGTAGTTGCTAAGAATTGAGAAACTTTATCTTGCTGCGCACCCAATCGTTGCTGCGAAATTCCAAAAAAAGCACTATGTTCAGCTGCAGCGAAGGAATCTTCCAATTTTTCTGTAATCGCAAAAGCATGATCCAACTCATTCAAAACCCAGAAATAAGGTTCTTCTAAACTTAAGTCGTACACTTCCCACATTAAATGGAATTTATTAAGAGGGTCAGGAAATCCTGTTGTCCCAAACTGATTCCGGTAAGGATAAATCTCACATTCCTCATTATCAATTTTAAGCTTCTTTTTATCAACACCTTCTTTTAATTTCACTCCCTCTCCTTTCTCGTAAGTAAAATAACTATTAAACATTTCTTCATTAAGAACGCCATTATCAAATAAACCTTGAGCAAAACCGTGTTTAAGTAAGAGATCACTACGATAATTAAAATCTATTGCCAACGGATTTTCCATATTTTCACCTTTTTTTTAGTAGAGAGGTTTTTTTGTTTAATAAGTTTTTCTATCTTTTTACAGCTTTGAAAAACAATAACTCTTCTTTTTGATAAAAATCAACTTTAAATACAGCAGTTTTAATTTCTTCTTTCCATTCCTCTACTCCAAAATCATACACTTCTTTCTGCCTTTGCCAAGGATTAATTTGTTTAGAAAATAAAACGATTACCAAAACACCTTCCGAATCTAATATTCTTTTAATTTCTAACAATAATTCTCTATAATTTCGGACATAATTAAACAAAAAAACTGCTGTGACGGAATCAAAACTACCCTCCACAAAAGGCAACTCTTTCTCTAAATCCCCTTTAATTTTCTCAACTAAATTATCATTAAACTGTAACATTTTAGAAGACAAATCAAAGCCAACTGATTTAATATAAGAATAAGCACCACAACCCAAATCTAAATTTCTCCCCTCTTCTAAAAAACGTAACTCAGTAGCAATCAACTCTCTCTTCTCTCGACTAATTTTTCTTTCCCACATAAATGCTTCTGCATTCCAAAACGCTTTTTTATTCTCCGGCCAGCCTTGCGCCCAAGAAACTCCCTCAGAAAATTCTTTCAACTTCTTCTCAACAGCTTGTCCATACTGTAACTCAATCAATCCAGAAAGAAATTTACTCTCATTATCAAGTTTCATCTTCAAAACAACAACGCCGCAAGATTAACAAATCCATGAAATACTAACCCGCC
>JAHJDQ010000027.1 GCA_018812355.1 Nanobdellota archaeon
TCTAACCAGCACCAATAATTCCATAGGCAACAATCAAAGACTGTGGATCTTTAATCCAGATTGCAAAAATTACTAATATAAACAAAATCCACAAAATCACAGACAACATTTTCCTTGAGGAATATTTTGTTTTTGAATCTTTTATTTTTCGAAGCATAATTGTTCCCAAGATTAACTCTAAAACTAAATAAATTATTGACAAAGCCAAAAAAGTATAGAATATTTTTACCATATCTATGTTGGGGTAAATTTTTTTATCTAAAAACCATGCTAGTACCGACACTATTATTAGTATCAAGAAAGTAATTATTTTTTTTAACATTTTGCCTCTTTAAAGCATAATAAAGAAAGGAGATATTATAAACATTTCTAAAATTTTAATCTTCCAGCATTTTAAATAGTGATAGTCAGTCTCAGCAAAACATTGTAATTGATTATTATTAAATTTAAAAGTGTTTTACAAAATAAATGTAGTGAGAGAAAAACTCCGCTCACCAAACGAAAATCAAGACTTACTTTAATTATTTAATGTTGCTACGCAATTTAAATCACTTCTGATAATTCCAACGTTAAACGAAATTAACGACTCCCTCAACTACATTCTTCCGTAACTTGATCTAAAGTAGCTGTAAACTTAACTCGTGAGATAGTTGGATGAGTAATAACCTTACTGGTTTCGCCTTCTCTTAACATGATGATCTGTTCGCTGAGGAGAGTGCCAGCATTTTTCTTAAGAATGTTTATTGGAACGAGAGGTTTAGCTTCCTGGCAATGTTCGGGAGTAGAAACTAATTTCCATTCAACCGCCCCAGCGTAACTGTAACTGCCTCTTCCAGGACCAATGTCATACTCTTCATTATCACTGGTATTAACTTTAACAGCAGTAACGATACATTTTTCTGTACAGCCTACGGTTTTAAATTGGTCAGCAATCGTTCCGCATTCTCCATCGATACAAAGCAAACCTGCTGTACATTCACTATTAATTTCGCAACCAGTTTCTTCGATAACTTCTGGACAAGCAGCAAATTCACAATCAGGAGCTACTCTAACGACGGTTGAACCATCTTCGCAGACTCGGGCATCTTCCGGACAGCCAAGAGGTTCTGCGACTGGTTCTTCAACATTAATCGCTTGACCAGCAGAAGGTTCTTCAGTATTACAACCAATTAGAATGAAAACGGTTAATACTAATACACCAATGATAATTATTTTTTTTGGAAAAACAAGTTTTTCTAAACCAGTTGGAGACTTCTTTAAAGTCTCTAACTTCTCAGAAATTTTTAATTTCTGCGATTTCTTTGAAAGTTTCATTTGAACCACCTCATAAATAAAATATGCGGTGACGGGGAGTTGAACCCCGGTCAGAGCGTTGGCAACGCCCTATAATAACCACTATACTACCACCGCATTAAGTACATTTTCGTCAAAATGGGGAATATTAATAAAGTTTTTCGTTTTAGATAGATTAGGATGAACTTAAGAGCACTTAAAAAAGAGGTGGAGGATTTACCAAATATAGAAGATTCTGTAGATAATTTAAGAAAACGCTGGATTAAACCGATTAAAAAAAATACTAATTTGCACTTACCTTCTTTACAAAAATTGAATGAAGAAGAAAGAAACAAGATTAATCATAAATTAACCGTGTTTCAAGAGCGTTTAAAACAAGTTAAAGATGGGCAGTTAATCAACGAAAAGTTGCGCAGTTATGCGTGTTATTTAGTTGAATTAAAATTAACCACATTAAACGGCGATCAATATAAATCAAAACGGATTACTAATCATTTATTGTATGATGAATTTCATAATTTTCAGCAAACAATCAAAGAAGTGAAACATTTTGGCAAAAAAGTACGTAATTTAAATTATTATTATGAACATTTATTAGAATCATTACAGCAACATTTACCATTAGAAGAAAATTTACAATTATCAGAACAACCGCACCGTTTACAAATTAATAATTTATTGAATATTTCTCTTAAGCAAAGAAAATTAACCAAAGAACTAGGGCAGCAGTTTGTTAGTTTAACAAGAAAAACGAGGATGAAAAATGATTGAATTACTGATTGGGATTGTGGGAATGGTTTTGATTGTAGTTGGATTTGTCTTGGATGAGTTCTGGAATAAATTCAATCAAAACACAGTTCGTTATAATATAGTAAATATTTGTGGATCATTGTTATTGATTTATTATGCTTTCTCTTTGAACAGTTGGCCTTTTATCATTTTGAATGTAGTTTGGTTCTTAGCAGCGTTGATTAAATTAGTTAAGATTATGAAGAAGTAATCAATATTTAGATTTTGGTAAATTTAATAACCAACTCATTCCTGTAGGAATTCTTACTTCTCCATACTGTAATGATTGAAAGATGTTTTCTGTACCAATCTCTTCCCAAGCACGATTTACCATTACTCTTAATTCTTGAGGGAGAGGTCTTTCTTCATAATTTGGATCTAACATTCCCTGTAAAATATTTTTAAATGAATCAGGTAAAGTAAGATCATGAAATAGTTCAATATTATCGATTGCTTCCTGAACAGAATCGGGACCTTGGGTTAAATAACCAGTTAACATTAACTCAAGTGCTCGGCCAGCCATATAAGTATCAGAAGTTGGAGAGATAAAACCAACTTTAAATTCAGGAGGGTAATAAATACCCTCTCTTTTTTGCGGTAATTTCATTAAACATTTGTGATCGTAAGATAAGGATAATCCAAAATCAAACACTTTAATTTTAGCTGAATCAGGATCATAACCAAGATTAGAAGTTTTGATGTCTCCATGGGCGATTCCTCTTTGTTCAATAGTTTCTAAAACCAAACCAATCTGGATGAGGTAATCCCAGATCATTTCATTGTCCATTTTACCTTGTTGTAATAAATCATCAAGAGTATGAGGAACAAATTCAGTAACTAAATATGGGGACGGTAGTCGTAAAGAATGATCAACATACTGGACAAAATTAAGATGATGGTTGAATTTTTTTAATAATTTCATTTCACGCTGTATTCTTGCTTTTCTTTGGTTAGGAGAAGAAGATTTAGATAATTTCATCACTAAAGGAGTTAAACTAACAGTAGCCTCAGATAATTTAAGATCTTTTATTTCTGCCGTATCGCTGATATCATAAACTTCGAAAGCTTTACAATGCACACCTTCTCCTAACACATTGTCTGATTGAAATAAATAGGTTCTTCCATGTTTTGACTTTGGTGTCGGAAAAAATACTTCTTTCATTTTATTACTCTCCCAGTAAAAATATTATGTTTGTCTCTGGTGATTTTAATTTTTACTTGTTTGTCTTGTTTGAATTCACAGTCAGGAATGGAGATGCAACGTTCTTTCGCTACTGCTATTGAACTATGGGGAAATCTATCTGAAGATTTGATGATTGCTGTGATGATATCGTCAACTTGGAACGGTTTTGGTAAAAGTTTAGTATCCTTAATATTAAAATCTTCTTTAGTGACTTTCAAACTGATTTGATGTTTATCCTCCAACTCTTTAATCCAGGCAAAAAATTCTGACCAGGGTTTTGCTTTAGCCGGGTTTCGGCCGGTTTTATAATTAAGAAAGTTTTGGATTCCTAAAGGTACTTTTTTTGGTAGGGATTTAGTGAATTCAATGATTTTTTCCATCTCTTGATCATTATAACCAAAAACGCAAACAGGAGCGATTAAGACATTGGATTTTTCTGTGGCGTAACGAATCATTTCTAAGACATGGTTAAGGTTGTAATTGTTTACTCCAGACATCTTTTTGGCTACTTCTGGGTTAATCGCATCAAGAGAAAAGTTGTAACGTAGTTTGTTGTTAATTGCTAATTGGTCGATGATTTCTTTGGTTAATAAAGTTGCGTTAGTGTTAATTGAAATGGTGTGGACTTGTTCCATATTTTGGAGATCTTCGATCAGAGGAATTGTGTCTGCGTATAAGAAAGGCTCACCTTGCACACCAATATGGATCTCGATTGGTTCTTGAACAAATCTGAGCAGTTTCTTTAATTCGTCGATGAGATAATCTTTTTCAACCACATAATCATGTTTTTTTGATTCGATTCCTTCGCTGATTGAACAATAAAGACAGTTTAAATTGCAGGAAGTAACGGTTTTAATTTCAATTAAAGAAGTATTGCGATAAGTGATGCCGAAAGAGACATTACCGATTAAAGGAAGGCCGGAATTTTGGTGAACGTAAGTTGCTTTATTTTTAGTTAAGTTGTTAGTTAAGTTGTTTAAGTGTCTGGTTAGTAATAAAGAGAACGGTTTTTCATTGGTTTCAATAGTGTTAGGGTTGATTAGATTGAACTCAGGCATTTCATTTAAAGGGATGTTTGTTGTGAAGAGGTTGAGAAGTGTTACTTGGAGTACATCTTCCTTTTCTTGGAAAGAAAGGGTTTCGAAGGTAAGTTGGTCCATCTTAAGTTTATTTTGAAGCTAATTTATAAATTTATTGCTAGGAAGTGGTAATAACAACTATCTTCTCAAGAAAGGATAAACTTTAAAATCAGGAAGGTTTCTAATTTTGTGGGGTGGACTGATGGATAAGATTAGAATTACTTTAGAGACTCTCTACGATATTCTTAGGAATGAAAAGAAGAAAGAGGACCTGCAAAAGCTAGAGGAATCTTTCTTTAATGATGTCGTTAACTATCTCAAAGAGAAACAGTCCTTATTATTAAGTCAAAAGCCGGAGAAGGAACTCTTTGCGGCTGGTGAAAAGCAGAAAATTGAGTATGAATTAAGAAGTATTCGGAGAATTTTAAAAGAGATTTATGAAAAAAGAGAGAAAAAAATTCTCGAGATTGCTTTAAACAGATCTCGTACAGGTTCGGATATTATTGATACGAGCGCAATGTTAAGGGAAGAGAAAAAGTTTTATGTGCAGTTATTGGAAACTCTTGATATATATCGGCGAGGGGTATTATTGAATTTGTTTAAAGGCGAGCTGCCTTTTGTGGAAGGGAGAGCGGTTGTTAAAGAAGTTGAAGTTAAGAAAGTAGTTGAACCAGAGAAAAAAGATGAAGTAGAAGAGAAAGAAGAAAGTAGATTAGAAAAAGAAGCTGAGATCGAAGAAGCAGTAATGATTAAAATTAAGTTCATTCACCCTACTCCTAGTTTTGTCTGGAAGGATATGCAAGTTTATGGTCCTTTTGAAATTGGTGATGAGACGGAAATCTTTCCAGAAGTGGCTGAGTTATTGGTTAGGAAAGGCAGAGCAGAGAAAGTTTAAGTTATGTTTATAAAGAATAGTCTTAATTTTCTTAAAAAATGGAACGTTTAATGACATATTATATCATGAAACAAAGGAAACACATCCAGCAAGTTTATGATAAAGCTGATCATCTTTATGCTAATTTAACTGAGGAAGAAAGA
>JAHJDQ010000028.1 GCA_018812355.1 Nanobdellota archaeon
TCTAACAGTAAAGCTTTCTCGAGGATATTCATAGAACAATTCTAGTATCTTGTCCGGTTTTTCGGTCTTAAGTCCCATTTTATGTACTTAAGTCCAATAATTGGGACAGTTTATTTAAATGTTTTGGTAGGTTAAGGAAGTGAAAACCTTTCTCATCAAAATCCATCTGGACCAATAATTCTTAGAATTTGTTTTATTTCCTCGATTGTTTTTTGTTGATGTTTCTTATCAGACATCCGAACAAATTTTAAAAGAAGATTAGTAAGTAGAGCTTTATCTAAACATTTTAATTTGTAACCATCAGTTATGAAGTAAAATCTAAATCCTTGGTATTTTAACTCTTTAATTGCAATTCCGCCTACTGTACCAAGAAATTTCCCTTTATGTGGGTTATTTTCAAGAGATTTAAGATGCTCAAACACTTCAATACATTGATCTTTAAATTTTTTTTCAATTTGAGAATAAAGACTTTCAATTATTTCAACTATCGCCATTTCTTCTTGGCTCTCTTTATTGCTTCATCTATTGGTATGGAATTATCTGAAGACATTAAGAATTCTCGCAATTGTTCTTTGACTGCTAATCCATACATTCTTTTAATGATATCTTCGTAAGTATCTTCTTTTGTTCCAAATGTTCCGATTAAATTCTTTGTTTCCTTACTTATTTGGATTGTTGTGGTCATGTTATAGTGGCTATAGTGGCTATAGTTTATAAACTTTTTGGCATTATTAATAGATAGAAATGTTAATTTTGAGAGCTAATTAATTTTAATCGTTTTTTGATATTCTGGATTCAGTTCAATAGCTTTCTTAAAAGCAAGAAGAGCATTTTCTTTGTCATTCATTTGATGATAGCATAGACCTAGATTTTTATAACAATTAGCACCATTTGGATTAATAGAAATAGCTTTTGAAAAGTTTTTAATTGCTTTTTGAAAATCTTTTTTTTTGGCAAAAAGAGTACCTAAATTTGCATAAATCGGGCCATAATTTTGATTTAATGTTTGGGCTTTTCTTAATTTACTTAAAGCTAGTTCTAACTCATTTTTGATTAGAAGAACACTGCCGAGCATGAACCAACTTTCAAAGTAATTATTTTTTAATTCAATTGATTTTTCTAAAGTTTCAATGGCTTGATCATATTTTTGATTTGCCGCAAATTGTCTCCCAAGTTCAAAATAAGAATAAAAATCCTGTGCTTTCTTCTTTCCTAATTCTTCATAAAGTTCATCTTTTTGCTTTAGTTTTTCTAAATTTAATCTCCCATAGTGATGAATGGGGATAGTTGTTGTACTTAATTTTCCATCTAAAGATTTTTCTACGGATTCATGGACAATACCTGCAAATTTTATGTGAGGTTGGTTTCTAAACAAACGTAATACTGGAGCAGGATACCACCCAGTAGCAATCTTACTTTCTGGATAAAAATCTCCTTTTGAACTAATCCATTGAGAAGCATTAGAATCATTAGTATAATTACGATGGATAAACAAAATCCCAGTTGCGTCTATTTTTAATAATTCTTTTATTTTTGAATGATCTTTTTTAGAAATCATTTCATCAGCGTCTAAGAATAAAATCCAGTCTTTAGTGGCGTGTTTTAAAGATTCATTTCGAGCAGCGGAGAAGTCGTCACACCAGGTAAAATCGTAAATGTAGTTAGTGAATTTACTAGCAATCTCTTTAGTTTGATCTGTTGAACCAGTGTCAACAATAATAATCTCATTAACTAACTCTTTAACTGAGTTAAGGCATTGTTCTAAAAACTCTTCTTCGTTCTTAGTAATCATACACAATGATATAGTCATGAATATGGTGTTTGTGTAGGATGTTTAAATTATTTTTGTTTAAAAGTACAAAAACCTTAATAAACACTAATAATCTACTAACTAAAATGGTTGACTTAGCAACATTCTGTAAACGGAAAGGGTTTATTTATCCTTCTAGTGAGATTTATGGTGGAGTAGCCGGATTATATGATTATGGACATCTCGGAACAAGATTAAAAAAGAACTTCGAAGATCTTTGGAGAAAATACTTTTTAGGCTTAAATGATAACTATTTTGAGATTGAAACAGCCAATATTATGCATGAAAATGTCTTTCGTGCTTCGGGACATTTAGAAAATTTTATTGATCCTGTGGCAAGATGTAGTAAATGTGATAACTCTGAAAGAGCCGATCATTTAGTCGAGAAAGTGGTTAAAGAAAGGGTTGAAGATCTTTCTTTGAAAGAACTAACGGCTTTGATCAAGAAGAATAAGATAAAATGTGCTAAATGTGGAGCGGATTTCAAACCAGTTTCAGTATTAAATATGATGTTTCCATTACAAATGGGTGTAGGAACAAAGAATTTGGCTTATTTAAGACCGGAAACAGCACAAAGTCCTTATGTTAACTTCAAATTACAACATGAATTGTTAAGAAAAAAGATGCCTTTAGGGTTAGCTTTAATCGGAAGAGCGTATCGTAATGAAATTTCTCCCAGAAATTTAACTTTAAGACAACGAGAATTTACCCAAGCAGAATTGCAGATTTTTTTTAATCCGAAGGATATTGATAAACATCCTGATTTTAACAAAGTTAAGAGTTATAAGTTATTAACACTGCTTCCAGGAGACAGAAAAAAGAAGAAAACTGTGGAAAGAACTGCGCAAGAGTTGGTTAAATCAGGATTACCACAGTTTTATGTTTATCATTTAGTTAAAATTCAACAGTTTTATTTACAGGAATTGAACGTTCCTAAAGCTAAGTTCCGCTTATATCAATTAAATGATAAGGAAAAAGCTTTCTACAATAAGTATCATTTTGATTTAGAAATTGAGCTGAATGAGTATGGTTGGACTGAGATGGGCGGGTTGCATTACCGAACAGACCATGATTTACAAGGTCATCAAAAAGTTTCCAAGCAAAGTATGGAAGTTCTCGATAATGAGACTAATTTGAAGTATGTTCCGCATGTATTAGAACTTTCATTCGGAGTTGATCGGCATGTTTATGCTTTATTAGACTTAAATCATCATGAAGACAAAAAAAGAGGCAATACGGTCTTAAAGTTGTCTTCAAAATTAGTTCCGTTTTATTGTGCGGTGTTTCCTTTAGTTAAAAATAAGCTTAAAATTGTTAAAAAAGCGCAAAAAGTTTATGATCAGCTGAAAAATTGTTACGCTTGTTTTTACGATGAATCTAGTTCA
>JAHJDQ010000029.1 GCA_018812355.1 Nanobdellota archaeon
AAAAGAAACTAACAGGAATTATCAGGAAAATTCGGTCGGCTTCGCCTAAATCGCCAAGCGATTTCCCGAATGTTTCCCAAATTTTTTGGTGTGGGTTGCCTCACCAAAAAACTTCTGATAATTCCGATGTTAGTTTCAATTGTGTTTAAGTTCTAAATACGAAAAAACGGGGGGTCTGAGGTGCTACGCACATATAGCCTTGACTTTGTCAAGATATTTATTTTTTAAATTGACGTTTTGAGAATTTAAAGTTTTAATTAAATAAGTCCCGAAAAAAATCAATTATTTTACTAAAAAATCCTGTTTCCTTTAAGTTTTCTTCATCTTTAACCGGAACTTCTTCAATTGCCACCTCTTGTTCTTTTACTTCTTTTTTAACACCTAAACCCTCACATAGTTCATCTTTAATAATCCAATTACATTCAGTAGGATGTGCATAACAAGTATTTCTGTTGCCATCAAACTGCGCGCAGAAGCTGTTGTCAGAAGTATCATCCTTTGCATTGCCCTTATTCACTATTCTATCCTCTAGTTGATCTCCCATTCCATCACAACCACCCGGCTTACAGTCCTCACAGCAGGTATTCTCGGTTTCTTCTGGAGGTTCACAAATGCTGTTGCCACAGCCTGCAAGAGAGCCTATGTTCTGCACTCCTTCAGAATTAATAATGCCAATGTTCTTTCCTAAATAATTCAATAATGGTTCTGGCTGGATGATTTCTTTACACTTTATCTCATCTGAACTAACACTTTGACCTTCAAAGAAATATTCCCTTGGTCCTGTGCCTGCAACAATATATTCACCATTAAAATCAATTTTAGTTACCCAAGTGTTTGCTTCATATTCCCATAAAGGTCTATTGCTATTTTTAGAAAATAAATAAACTTTCTTGGTTGTTCCTCCTGCTGCTAATAAGCTACCATCCTGATTTAACTTTATATCTCCAAATTGGGAAAAAAATGCTGTTGCAGTATAACTCCATTTAGGTTTATTGCTATCTTTAGAAAATAAGTATAAATGGCCTACTGAAGTGCCGGCAGCGATGTAATTCCCATCACCAGATATTGAGACTGCTCTTGCAGTTCCATCCTCTTTGGATGAAAACCCCCATAACTTTTTTCCTTTATTATCAAGCAGAAATACAATCTCTTTTCCCTGCATATTGTCAGCTGAGAAAGCTATTAAACTGCCATCATCAGATATCGCTGATTTATGCACTGGGGAATCATAAGTTAACTGCTCACTCCTAAAAATCAGATCTCCTTTTCCAGAGAATAAATATGCTCTTCTATCAGGACATCCTGTTGAGACTGCTACATATTTACCATCCGGTGTAACATCTGGTTGATAAAAATTTCCAGTCTGTTCATAATCAGGGTGTGTTGCTTTATATTCTCCCAATTTGTTTCCATCTTTATTAAACATGAAAACCTTATCCCCTTTTTCACCTGCATTGGAAACACCAACGGCAACAACACCAGCATCATTCGACATGTCTACACCAATACTTCCAGATTCAATATCTGTTGTCCATAAAGGTTGATTACTCCCCTTTTCAAAAAAGTAAAGCTTCCCTTGCAGAGTTGCGGCAACATAACTTCCATCTTGTGAGATTGCGACTCCTTCCATATTCCCTGACAGGATAGAAGATGGTTCACAATTGACACAAAAGTTCCACAATGGTTCATTACTATCTTTTGAGAAAAGATAAACATGGAATCCTGTTACAGCAGCAATAAAATTGTTATCTTTAGAGATTGCTACTCCTTCTACCCATTCATTGTTTGTAGGATAATTCCAAATTTCCCCTCCATCTTTATCCAGTAATACAATTTCATTGTTATCTAATTTTTCAGAAAAGAGAACAGGACCGTTATCAGGACTATCAATTATAGATGCTCTTGCTTTTCCCACCCCATTGCTTGCTTCAAAATAATAAAAGTTGCTTTTCCCAGAAGTGGGCACATAATTGTATACATAAACCTCTCCATCCTTTGGATTTCCTTCAAGAAAAGTCATATCATGCCAGTTATCATTATGCCAAATCCGAACATATGCGGGTTCTCTTCCTTTTTGATCCATATACTGTGCATAATATGTGAAGTTAGTACAGGGAACACCCAATGATGGATAAACACCCCCACCTAGAGTAGGTGCATCTTTCATTTCTTCTGCACTCAATTTAGGTACAATCCCAATGGTAGATTTTTCTTCTGCAAAGACAAAACTAGACAAACAAATTAAAATTAATAATAAAATTAATTTTTTCACTTTAGCCACCGGAAAGATTTTCTAACTTCTTGATTATTTTTTAGCTTGATAAAGATAAATCCCAAAATTATTACAATAACCATCACTAAAAAACTTCCATACAAGAATTTATTAATAATCTTCCCAAGAACCTCTGTTGAAGTACCGAAGTAAGGAAACAAAAATATCCTAAACACAAATACTTTTAATCCATGAATAATAATGGAGTACAAAACACCTAAAAACAAAACATTTTTTATGTTAAAATTGTAATATAAAGTAAGTTTAATTACCGACAAAGCTACCATTATGACCCATAAAGCCTGTGTTAAGTTTAATATATACGGATAATTTCTGCTTAATGGAAGTGCAATATAATATTGTGATATAACTATTAAAATAGAAATTATAACATAAAATTTAATTGGCCAGATATATTCTTTAAGAGTCTTTTCAAATACTTTCATTTCATACCTCTTTTATTAAGTAATAATAAAACTACTATTTAAATGCTTTCTCAAAACGCCATTGATTACTTGTTCTTGATGTAACGCTTCGCTTTTTTGATTGAACTCAGACCCCCGGTGCTACGCACATATAGTCTCCCTGCGGTCGGATTGATTGGAACTTAAACACAACTTTTCGGACGAAATTTTCCCACACTACGTATGGGAAAAGAAACTAACAGGAATTATCAGGAAAATTCGGTCGGCTTCGCCTAAATCGCCAAGCGATTTCCCGAATGTTCCCCAAATTTTTTGGTGTGGGTTGCCTCACCAAAAAACTTCTGATAATCCCGATGTTAAATACAATCTTTTGTTACCTCT
>JAHJDQ010000030.1 GCA_018812355.1 Nanobdellota archaeon
ATCGACAGTAATATTTCCATCACTATCAACTACTGGACCAACATTATTTCCATAAATGTCAAAAAAATGCAATTCATCATCTTGGACAATCCCTTCAATAGTGCGTTTGTTTTCTCGAGAACGGGAGTCAACCTCTACATAATGGTCAAGGACATAATCAACCGCCTTACGGACACTGCAGTTGTCAAACTTTTTTTTGACCGCAGTTTCATCAGTCTCAAGATGTATTTTATCCTCACCATCTTTAAGATAAACTTCTACCACCAAGGGTTTTTTCGTTAAGTCTAGTTCCATTTTTTATTTTCCTCCGTATTTAGTTTTTTGTTTTAATACAATCAATTTAATGCCTAAAAAGGCGCATTGTCTTCGGGAGAGGAATAACCTCAACCCCCATTATTTATCTGAAGTTTTTTCAAAGTGCAAGTAAACCTGTGTCCTTCCAGTTCCTGGATTTTTTTGGTTGAGTTAGTCATTTTGGTTATAGGCAAAAGTACCATTTAAAAGCCATATTCTTTCTTATTTAATTCCCGACTTGTTATTTTGCTTGCTAAGACCTCCTGCATTCTGAACCAATCATAATTATTCTCAGGCATTAAACTACCCATATAGCTTCTAAAAGTATCAATATAGTTCTGGATATCTGCAGGGGAATCTCCGTCGGGACGTTTATTACCGGTTCTTTACCACATATCACTATTACTACTTATATAGTCAGCAAGAACCTGTAACCTTTCTTTCTCCGGAGTCTCTCTTATTCTACAAGCTAAACCATACATATCTCTTTCAAAAGCACTATTATATTTCATAGCCTCTAAAATTTTTTGAGATGAGTTTTTTGGGTCTGTTTCCTCTAGGCCATGTGCATTTCTTGATTTTAATTCTAAATAAAGTTCTCCGACTACTTCTAATGTACCCATCAATACTTCCCCATACTCACCATACGCACCTATATCTCCATATTCCTTATCTAATCTGTTTAACTCCTTTTCCAATGTTCCAATTTTATTTTCAATATCTTTTTCTTTCATTTTTTATTTTCTTTTGGCTGAGTGGCAAATAAATCAGCTATAGTTAACTTACTAACTTTATTCTCCGAACCTTGTTCTTCTTTGGGTTTGGTATCTTCTTTAGTAAAAACATGATCATCCTCCAGAAGGGCTTGCCTTACCAAATAGATAGTTTTAAACACTCTTTCTGAAGATAACTCGTTAGGAGTAGCTTTTAATTGATTATAAGAGTCTAGACATCTTGTTAAAGTTATTTCAATCGCATTTTTTGGCTCCTGTAAGATTTGCCATGTTGTGAAATGTGGTTTATTATTGACAGAGTATCTTCCATGGAATGAGAGATATCTTAAGGCCTCTCTGCAATTACCAAGGGAAGCAAATGATAACTCCATTCTTACTCGATTTAATCTTTCAACAAGTTCACCTTTTCTTTGGACAAGGGGAATCCGCTGTAAGTTTAGTTCGGTTTGCACTGCACGATTATAATGAGTTTGAGCTTGATTTGATAGTTCAAGAGCCCTGAGTTTAATTCCTTTAACCTGCTCATTACTGAACCTATGTTTAAGATACTCCTCTTTAAGTTCCTGGAACCTTTCTTTATCTTGGAGTTCAATACCATCCAGAACAAGATCATTAAAGTTCACTTCACCAGCGTAGAGTTCTTTAAGAAAAGTATTTTCATCAAGGTTAATCAGATTAACTTGACCTAAGCTGACAACTTTATCTACTGGAACTTTATCATCAGCATAGAGACAAAAAATATTTTTTGTATGTACATCCATGTCTTTGTGGGCAAGAAGTAACTCATACCCTTTAATATTCTCTTTAATTAACATTAAAAGATATTCGGAAGTAAAACTAGGGACTAGCCCTGCTTGTACTAAGGCTGTGAGTGGTCCTTTCTCTTTTTCGGTTGAGCTCATTAAATCATACACCTGAAATATTTTTACATTCTCTTTAAGGTATTCTTTTTTCTTCACTTCAATTATTTCTTCTCCTAATTC
>JAHJDQ010000031.1 GCA_018812355.1 Nanobdellota archaeon
ACTGTGTTGCGGATAACAACGATTAAGGGTTACAATATGGATCATGCTGAAGAGTTTGTTAAGTTTATTGAATTAATGCAACCAACAGTGATTGAAGTTAAGGGTTATGGTTTCTTAGGTCATTCTCGACAGCGATTACGGGAAGAGAATGTTCCTTCGTGGGAAGAGGTTAAAGAATTTGCTTTGGAGATTGGGAAGTTAACCGGTTATGCTCATAGTGGCGAGCAAGAAGCGAGTACGGTAGTGCAGTTGGGGAAGTGAATTTTTCTTTGTCACTAATTAGTTGTGATATAGCAAAGTTTTATAAATAGTCCATCTAATTTTAGAGTTATATGGAAGAATTCAAGAAACTAGGCCTTTCTGATAATGCGATTAATGTATTAAAGAAAAAAAAGTATGTTACGCCAACAGAAATTCAATCTAGGGCGATCCCGCTTTTACTAGCTGGTAAGTTAGACATTATTGCTCAATCGCAAACAGGAACTGGTAAGACGGCTGCTTTTGCTTTACCGATTATTGAAAAGGTTAAAGAACATTCTAAGCATGTTCAAGCAATTATTTTAACACCTACTAGAGAACTTGCAATACAAGTTGCCAAGGAAATTGAATCTTTATTAGGGAGAAAGAGATTAAGAGTTCTTGCAGTTTATGGAGGGACGTCAGTAAGTGATCAAAGAATTAAATTGCGTCAGGGGATTGACATTGTTGTTGGGACTCCAGGAAGAGTAATTGACCAAATTAAAAGAAGAAGTTTAGATATCTCTAGGGTTGATTTTGCTGTCTTAGATGAAGCTGATGAAATGTTGAACATGGGCTTCTTAGATGATATTGAAAATATTTTAGGAAAAACTAGTCCTCATAAAAAGATGTTATTATTTTCAGCGACCATCCCTCGGGAAATTCATCGAATTGCCAAGAGATTTATGAAACAACATGTTGTCTTAGAAGTTGAGAATAGACAATTAACGATAGAATCAACCAAACAAATTTTTTATGAAGTAATGCCTAAAGATCGGTTTGAAGCGTTACGTAGAATTATTGATGTGAGTGAAGATTTTTATGGAATTATTTTTTGTAAAACTAGAATTGATGTTGATCATCTTGCTAGAAAGTTAATTGATAGTAATTATAGTGCGGCAGCGATTCATGGAGATATTACTCAAGCCCAAAGAGAAAAAATATTAAATACATTTAGAGATCATAAAATTAATATTTTAGTGGCAACTGATGTTGCTGCTCGAGGAATTGATGTTAATGATTTAACTCATGTCGTGAATTATTCCTTACCACAAAGTCCGGAGTCTTATGTACACAGAATTGGAAGAACCGGAAGGGCAGGCAAGAAAGGGATTGCGGTAACTTTTATTATTCCCTCTGAAAAGAATAAATTACGCTTCATTGAAAGGATTGTTAATAATAAACTAGAACAACGTAACTTGCCAAGTATTGATGAAGTAATCGCCTTTAGAAAAAAACATATTCGGCAAATTGTTGAACAAGCTAGTAAAACGGGAAATTCTAAATCGTATGAAAATATTGCTAAAGAAATTCTGATTAGTAATACTCCTGTAGCAGCTTTATCTTCATTATTAGAATATACATTTAAGTCTGTCTTAAACCCGAATAATTATAAATTCATTCAAGATGTAAAATTAGCTCATCGGACATCAAAGAAAGAAAAGAAAAATTCTATTGGAAGAAATTATCGGAAAAAGAGGCATGATGCTCATGGTGATAAACCAAATTTTAAAAAGAGAAGGTTTTTTAAAAAATAAATGGCTAGAATAACGATTAAAGGACATGAATTTAATCAATTGTTAATTAGAGATTCGTATGATCGAAGAGCAGTGTTATTTACAAATAATATTGTGGAAATTTTAAAGAAAATTGGTGTGATTGAAGATGATATTGATATTTCTTCACAAAAAGTTGCCCGGTTAAGAGGTGATGCTTTTGCGTCATGGTATTTTGATGGGCAGTACATGTATTTTAGTTATAAATTGTCTAACAAATATATTGATAATTTGTACATTGTTTCTAAAGTGATTGAGTTAGAAGTTAAGTCTTTG
>JAHJDQ010000032.1 GCA_018812355.1 Nanobdellota archaeon
ATTTTCTTGCCCACTTTTTAGATTTTACACATTTAGTTAAAGGATAAAGTTTACATCCAAAGAGCACCCCAACGTAGTTTCCGTTTTAATGAGAATTTTATTGAATATAACATCGCGATCGCTGTTAAACTCTCCGTAGGATTGAATTTTAGTGCAACGTTCCGTAGCGAAGCGGAGGAAAAATTCAAAGTAAATTTGAAGTCCGTTCTATCCAATGAGCGACAGCGATACATCAAGAACAAGAATCAGAGGGCAATTTCTTTTTATCCAAGCCGAAGGCTCATCAAGTTAAAGAAGTCAGGGGGTCGCTTTTAGTAAGGCATTATTTTACCAAACCATTCAATTGGCTTTTCTTTATGTTTCCAATTCAAGTCCATAAACAGATAGTGAATAGCTACTGCTCTCCAATCACCAAAACGCTTTTTTACTTCTTCTAAAATTTGTTTTGGATCAGTGCTTTTCATTCCTAAAAGTTTGGAATAAATTTTAGCTTCCCATGGCGGAATTGTATTTAATGCATCTCTGCGATGAAATACATCTCTCATTAAATAATCTAAGCTTGCTGGACCAACTCCATAAATGCTTAAAAGTGCTTTTTTCAATTCTTCATTATTGAGATGTCGCATTTCTTCTTCATTCAATTTTAAATAATCTTGACTGGCTCTCAAGAATGATTTAGCTCGGTAGCCAACTTTTAGGTTACGTAATTCTTCCTCGCTAACTTTTAAGATTTTTTCAGGAGTCCAGAAGCAGTATAGTTTTTTTCCATCAAATTCAAGTAAGTCCCCATAATTTTCTAACATTGCTTTTGCCATTTGTGTAGTTCTTTTTACATTGGCATTTTGAAGCAATATCGCAATCATCAGATAATCATACAAATTTTCAGCGCAAAATAAGCGCATACCTCTAAAAATTTTAAGTATAGGAGCAAGTTTGTTATTTTTCTTGATTAAGTTGTAGAAGTCCGTATAATCTTCGCCCCATTCAAATCTATAAGCTAATTCTTTTATCAATGCTTTTTCTTCAATTGATTTTTTAGCAAAAATAGTTACTTCTACAACAGGTTTAGTTACAGAGCCTCTATTTACAAAACGCACACCAATATGTTGTTTATTCCAGTGCATTGTAAACCACATCGTAGTATCTGTATTTTCTCCTGTTGGTGTTGGAAAATGTGAAGGGTTCTGGGTGCTATACTTAAAATTGTATGGCGCTTTTGGATTTACTTTTGTTTTGAATATTTGTTTTAATTTCATTTCTTCCACGTAAATATTTCCCAAATATGCCCATCTTGATCAGTAAAATAAGCAGTATATTGACCCCAAGATTGCATTTTTGGTTCTTTAATGAAATTAACTCTCTTACTTTTTAATTCTTTGTAAGTTTTGTCCAAATCTTCCACTTCTGCGGCGATTAAAGAGCTGTGTCCCGGATTTGTTATTTTCTTTCCAATCAAGTCATTTACGACTTTTGGACCTAACAAAGCAATATTGGTGTTGCCTATTTTTATGTTTGCAAAATCTTCTTGTTCTTCTGTTTTTTCTAAGTCAAGTTTTTCAACATAAAAATTAACGGCTTTTTTTATGTCTTTGACAAAAAGCACAGTGGCTTCAATTTTTTTATTTTCATATTGCATCACCATTAACTATAAAAAAGATAGTATTTATATATTAGATAGTTACTAAAAAGAAAGTTATGGAGGCTTAGAAAAAATGGCAACACACATTGAAAAAGATCCAAGGGGCACGCCAGCAGATATATTTTGCCCTATTGGATATACAATTGACATTATTAGCAAGAAGTGGAGTTTATACATAATCAGAGAATTAGCAGAGGGTTCAAAATATTATAATCAAATCCTAAAAGCGTTAAATTGGGGACTTACTCCAAAAATTCTTTCTGAAAGGTTAAAAGAATTGGTTAAGGAAAAAATCATAAGTAAAAAAGTGCATAATACAATTCCTGTAAGAGTTGAATATTCTTTGACTGCCAGAGGAAAAGAGTTTATCAACGCATTTAAGCCAATTGAAAAATGGAGTAAAAAGTGGAACGTCATAGAGTAAAAGCGACCCCCGTTAGTTTTTAAGAAATTGCCCTCTTTTATTTTTTAGGACTTCAAATTTATTGAGTTTAACATCTGCTGCCTGTTAAATGAGGGTGAGCCGAAGGCGAAAGTGCAACGTCCCCAAGCGACCGAAGGGAGCGCAGAGTAAATCTGAAGTTCGTCAATCAAAAGAGCGAATGCGACACATCAAGACAAACAATAAATGGGCAAACTTAGTCTTTAATTTTTTGATATAAAATTATCGCAATAATACCAAATAAACTTCCAAATGCTAAAACTTTTTGTGGCCCAAATATATCCAAGAAAACACCTGCTATTAGTGCAGTTACAGCAATTATCAACTGAGAAAACATGCTTTTTGTAGAAACCACTGTTGCTCTAATTTTTTTGGGAATGAATTTATGAAAATAGGTTTGGATTATAGGATCTTTCATAGAAAATAATCCTGCATCCATAATGAATACAATTGCGGCTAAGAAAAAAAGCGGCGGATAGAGGAATATTAATGAGAATAATAATATCATCCTGATAAATACAATTATCGATATTGCATTTTTAGGTTTAAAATTAACAAATAATCTAGATAAGAATGGCATTACCATAACAATAGCAGCCATGACCGAATACATATAACCTAATTGATGTTCTGCCATCCCTAAATTTACTAAAAATGGTTGCCCTCCGTTATCTCCAATAACCATTAATTGCGTGAATAATCCTGCAAGAACAATTAAGAATACTATTTTATGCGTTGTAGTAAATTTTAAACCTGCTTTGCTATTAGTGTATGCTTGTTTTAATGATTCAAATATTTTTAATCTCTTTGGTTTGTAATGTTCTTGACCAAAAATCATTAACAAAAATGCATTTAAAAGAAAACCAAATCCGAAAACAAACCATAGAATTTTTATTGAATAAGTTTTAACGAGTAAAGCACCCACAAAAGGAGCAAATATTGCGCCAAAAGCGGCAAGACTTCCACTCTTAATAAAAAATTCTTGGTGTAAATCATTTCTCTTGAATTTGTTAAGATTATCAACAACCCAAGATTCTTCTGCACCACTAACAAAAGTCATTCCAATGCCTGCAAGAACCCACATTAATAATAACAAATAAAAATTTGTCATTAATGGGATTAAAATTACTGCAAATGCCGTGATTAAGAAACCTAAAATAACTGAATATTTTCTACTAAAACTATCTGCAAAAGCTCCGGTGGGAACTTCAAACAAAAACATTGCAATTCCAAAAGCAGAAGTTATCAAAGCAATTTGAAAGAATGAAAATCCTAAATTCACAAAATAAATAATCATGAAAGGCATGATCATTGTTGATAATCCAAACACTAAGTAATAGAGGTAAAAAGGCCACAAAAGTTTTAATTCATCTTTCTTAAATAACATGATAATATAACAGTATTATTGCGATATATAAATTTATCTTGAATTAAGTTTGCCCCTAAAAGAAAAAAGGACTTCAGATTTATTTCATTTAACATCGCAATTGCTGTTGTGTGTGGGCGTCCGTGACGACCGAGAGGGAGGAGCAGCCCGAAAACTTTATGTTCTAGGTTGGTTAGGTTTGGGAACAATAAAGTTTTCAGTTATTTTATGCTTTACAAGAACAGTGTTGTTTCTAAATCA
>JAHJDQ010000005.1 GCA_018812355.1 Nanobdellota archaeon
AATAATTTAATTAATAAAGGATAAAATAAGTTTAATAATAATACTAGTAAGAAAAAAAGACTAATCTTGCGATAACTACTTTCGCCTTTTTGTTCTCCTCTTAATTTATGCAGAAATACTTGCATCATTCGGCCACCATCAACAATCGGAAGAGGTAGCAGATTAAATAAACCAATACCTAAACTAAGTAAGAAGAGCCATCTTAAAAAGCCAGTAACCCAATCTAAAGTGTAATAAACAATTTTCCAGACACCTTGTTGATATTTTTCTTTAATTTCAAATTCATTATGGATAGCACCGATGCCTAAAAGAGCTTTTCCAGGATTATCAGGATTCTCTCCCAAAGTTATAGTAAGATTGTTTTGAGGAGTATTAATTAATATTTCCTCTCCGGGATTTAGACAGAGAAGTTCATCGTTAAAATCCTGAAATTTTGTGATTGGTTGGTTGTTCATTCCAGTGATTAAAGTTCCGGGAGCAATTCCTGATTCTAAGAAAGGAGAGGGTTCACCAAAATAAGTATCAAAAGTAAATCCACTCGGCTCGATCATGGTTTGTTGTAAAGGTGATAAAGCAAAGTTAAGTAAAAGTAAAGCGACTATGGCAAGAATAATGTTGGAAAAGGAGCCAGCGGCTAAAACTGAATATTGTTTAATGTCTTGTTGTTTTCTTAGTTTATTTTCGTTCGGTTCAACAAACGCACCGATAATCGGACCAAAAAAGACAATACCTGTATTTTTCACGGCAATATTATGGGCTCTGGCAACAATTCCATGTGAAAATTCGTGCACGACAGCAATGATGAAAATAGCGAGTAACCAGTACCAGAAAGGTAAAACACCTAAGCCGGGAACGTTTAAACCAGGAAGAACTAAAGATACTCCCGAGACGGCAGCAGGTTGAGTAATTAAGTCGTAAAGATTCTTAATGAGGATGTAGGAAATGAAGATTAAACCAATGTAACCTGCGCCTACGCCAATATAACCACAAAGGATGATCAATTCACGGAATTTATTAGAAAATTTGTCCATCCATTTCAAACCCCACTTCATCCGGTAAAGAATAATAACCTTGGCTTGATAGGCTAATTTTTTTCTTTTGATAATTAGAAGAATAATGATAATTAAATAGAATAGAATAATTACTTTAAACTTAAGAACAAAATTTAAGATAGCTTCAAACATCTAGGTTTAATCTTTTTTTCAAGCTTTTTATGTCTTTCTATTTGAGAGAATGAAATTAAAGTTTATTTCTTTCTTTTTGGTCGTAATTTTCGTGAAGAACAACTCCGACACTTGATTTTACTTTGACTAACTTTCAAGCTGGAAGCTCTAATTTTAGATTTACAATTCTTACAGACAAAAATGTTCTTTTGCAATCGTTTTCCTGCTTCTTCAAATTTTACCATATTAATCACTCATTATTTTACTTGTTTGATTACCTTTGTGCCCATGATAACCCAATAAAGTACTTCTGAACCTTCATGGAGGTCTGCTTTTAATTCGTCAGGAATTTCCATGTCGAACGTTTCATAAGTTTCCATATCCATGACATTAGCGTTTTTTCCGGAAACGGAAAGGATTTGGGCATTTTTTTTCTCAATAATTGGTGCTTCGACTTTATCGTGCCCAGGCATGACTAAATTTCTTTTTTTCCCATCTAACAAACCAACGGCCATCAAATTTACTTTGGCATGACCATGTTTTCCTGGTCGGGAAGTTGCCATATCACTAATCTTACATGGTGAGCCGTCAATAATAATTGTATCGCCTTTTTTAAGGCTACCTACACTGACTAGTTTCTTTTCATACATATTTTCAAACCACCCAAGTTAATTATTTGTTGGCAAGATGGATATCTTTCTCGGTAATTGTTTTCCGACCAGCATGCTCAGCATATTTTTTTGCTTCGGTGGAAATTTCAACCGCCTTTAATTCCAAAACTTCGGCCAAGGCCGCTTTGGCATCGTCAGATACTCGTATTGCTCCTGCTTCGCGCATAATCTTATCCATGGCATTATGCGACAAATGTCTCTTTTTAACCATGATAAGCTAAAAATTGGCTTTGTTTTTAAAGTTATCGCTGATTCGAAGTATTAAAAGAATCTCCAGCGGGATTTTTTTGGTGTTTTTTTCATTCTGATTATTTTAGAAATTTCTCTTTCCATCTCCTGATAATTTGGATAAAGTTTCTCGGTATCCTTAAACTCTTTGTTGTGATAGGAACTTCTTCCGTTTTTATGTTTAAATTTATGAAATTTGTGTAATAGTTCATGGTACATTAAGTAGTCAAGAATTTCATCTCTTTGATCTTGGAAGATGGTTGAAACGGTAACAGTATCGTTATGATAATTATAAGAAGCAAGTTTACGGAAGGCTTGTTGGCCCCATTGCAAATTTGGTTGTTCCATGCGGTTATAAAAAAAAAGTTCATTTACACGCCAAAAAGAAAGTAAGAGTGTAGGGTCTGGTTTAGTTTTAGTTGCTAAAATATCAATATTTTTGACAAAATTGTTGTAGAGGTTAATGTTAGGGGTGGTCAGTTTCTTTTGCTTGAAGATTTTGAGGAGAAGATGTTGGATTAAACCAATCTTAATCTCATCTTCGATATCTTTCCATTGTAGGTTAAGATTAATTTGGATATTATTTTGGTGTAGTCTGATGTTAGCATTAAAGTCAGCTAATCTGCGGTTATATTCTAACTTGGTTTGATAGGAGAATTCTTTATCAGGAAATAAACGTTGGAATGATTCTTGGATGAGGTTCATTCTATTTCATATCTTAGAATAGCGGCAATGCCGCCCAAGTCTTTTAGTTGTACGCCTTCTCGGGTTTCTGTGGAAATCAATTTGACAGTGGCGCCGCCTAGTTCAGCTTTCTCTTCTAGTGCAAAGATTTTATCTTCTTCAATCTCTTCCGAAATTAATAAGATGTCAACAGCATTCATTTCTAAAGCTTTAAGGGTGGCTTGTTCTCCGTAAGTAATCTTTTTAGGATAGTCACGAAAAACAGTAAAAAAATTGAGCATGGTTTTTTTCTCATCTGCAATCTCTTCTTCAGCCAGTAAGTCTTGTGACTTATCTAACAATTCTTGCAAGCCAAAGTCGCCAGTATAAGACAAATCTTTCGTGCCAATAATTTTCTTTTTAATATCACCAGTAATATAATCCTTGTTCATGAAATCGTTAATAGTAACTCCAGGACCACCGATGATTATCCCTTTGAGATCTTTTCCCAAAGAAAGGAATTGTTCTTTCATATGTTCAGCAATTTTTTTAAAATGGTCTTTAGCAGCGCCTTCTCTAATCCGGGCGAAACGCTGAGCACTTTGACCACCAGCTTTTGTTTTTCCAGGAACTTCGGAATGGGTTTTTTTCAAAGGGACAATAGTTTTTCCTTTCAGTAAAGCGAGCATCGCATCTCTTCTATCTAAGACAACTAGTCCATAAACTTGATGTTCAACAAGCATCTCTTCTAAGAGGTCAGTCACAAAATTCTTATCACAACGGTAGATTCTTGTGTTTAAAGGAACCGGCGGTTCAGTACTCCAGACGCGAATATCTTGTTTACCTTCTCCAGCGGCGACATTTCCGGAAAAAATAGCTAATCCATTTTCAGGAGTTTTGCCAATTGTTCTTAAATGTTGGATCATCTTCTCTAAAGCGTTCTGGACATTTTTTCTAGTAGAAGCCGATTTGATGTTAGAAGCGGTTCCCTGCTCTTCAGCGAGATGTTGAATGATTTTAATCAAGTCATAGCCAGCAGGAACATAAACAGTAACAAATTCAGTATGGGGGGCTTTATGGCTATGTAAATCTTTAATCAGTTTTTTCAATTGTAGTTTTTGTTGTGCGCTTAAAGCCATGGTTAGTTAGTTTAGAAGGAGATTTATAAATTTATCTTCGTAAATAAAGCTTATAATTTATTTACAGATGAAAATGAATTATTCTTTTTTTATTTTTTTAGCTTTGTTTTTATTCTCTTTAAAATTTCTCTTTTACTAATTCTTTTTCCAAGATTAAAAACAATTATCTTATGTTTTCTTTCCTGCGCTTCGATTAAACATACCTGAAAGATTTCTGTGTCTAGATTTTCGCGAACTTTCTTTTGACTGTATTTTCTTTTTTCTAATTGTTTTTTAAGTTTTTTCAAATTAGAATTGGTTAAGATTACACATAAATCAACCATTTTTTTAGGAAGTAAATGAGAAATATGGGAATCGACGATTAATCCAGCTGCTTTTTTCTTCTTGAGTTCTTTAATTTTTTCTTCGACTAACTTTTCAAATTTTTTGAGGTCAACGTCATAGCATTTCTTCTTTTGATTATAGTTGTTAGAAATCTCTGAGTAATGGTGATGTAAGTCAAGGTGGATAAAGCTAAGTTTCTTTACTAAATATTTTGCTAACTTCTCTTTACCTATGCCAACACTACCAGAAATGACAATAACTTTCACTTTTTCTTTCTTTTCTTTTCTTTCTTCTTACTTCTTTTTAGAATCTTGTGATGACGATGAATGTACTTATCAATCAAATGTTTATGTAAAATAGATTCTAAAATCATGATGACCAAGAAAAGGATTAAGGTATAGCCAATTAAAAAAGCAAAGTCCATCCAGATTAAATCAATAGAAGTGTTGAAAATAAATACTTCTCTAACTAATTTTTCGGCAATAACAAAAGGATTGTAAAAAGTAAGTTCTCGAATTGTTGGAGAAATGCCTTCTAGTGGTAAGATTAATCCAGAGAAAAATAACATTAAACTACCTAAAGAAATTGAGCCAAGTACGGCGGTATCTTCAGAGGTAAAAGCATAACCAATGGCCATCCCTAAAAAAGTAAAGACGGAAGCGGCCAAGAATAAAATCAAAGCCATTAATGGAATTGAGTTAAGTGTGTCGGGTAAGAAGATCAAAGAAATACCTAAAATAATCACGACTTGAATTAAGCCGAGAATCAAATTGGTAAAATAAATGGAAAGGACAAAAGTGATTTTCTTTACTGGAAGAAAAAAGTTGCGGATGAAAGCAGGACTATTCTTTTCCATCATCACTAAAGTTGTTCCCAATAGTAAAGAAGAAAACATAATCACAAGAACAATCAATCCGGAGAAAAGATAATTTAAGTGTGTGCTTTTAGGGATGACTGTTTCTAAATGGGTAATTAAAGGACTAGTAATTACTCCTGCATCAGTGATAGTTTGAGCATCAAGATTGGCCTTAACTTCGTCCAGGGCAGTTTGAATCTCGCTTAATGTAGTCACGGCTTCGTTCAGAGTAGTTCTGGTACTTTCCAAACTAGAAGCAGTTGTACTAACTTGTTCAGAAGCAGAAGTTAATTTACCTTTAGCTGAATTTAAATCTTCGTTAAGAGTATTAACTAAATCGACAACGGCAACTAAACTAACACCGGAAGTGCCATTAATTAATTTAACTGCAGTATTTAGTTTTGTTTCAGCTTGTTCTAACATTGTCGTTAAAGTTAATTTTAAAGAAGCGCTCATGTTTGCTCCGCTTACCGCAATTAGAGCGGAATTAATTTTGCTACTACTAGAGTCAATGCTAGCACTAAGATTATCTCTAAAAGTATCAACAATGCTTAAATCGTGTTCAGTGGAGGGAGCAGCAAGATCCAAACTAGAAAGACCGGTTTTACTTGCTTCTACACTGGAAGCGGCAGTAGAACTTTTTTCTTTCACGCCGGAAAGTTTATCTTTTTCTGTAGTAATTTTAGTATTAGTATCAGCAAGGCGAGTGAGCACATTTCCAGCCAATTCTTCAGAAATTTCTTGTGCTTTGATGTTTAGTTTCTTTTTAACGGAATCTTGGATCATCCAGACGAGATTAACTTTACTTGGGTCAACATAAAAAGTGATTTCTTTTTGAGTGTTGCCTTCAATTTTAAATGATTCCGGGAGAGAAAGGCAAGTATGAACAAAACCCAGTTTAATATCTTCAATACAGCCTTCCAAAGAATTTTCATATTTAACTATTTTAAATTCTTCTTCTTGTAAGAGTGTTACTAGGCCATTAACATCGTCAGTAAATGAATCTGCGGCAATGCCAATGTTCAAACCATATTTAGCTGAGTTGTTAAAACTTAAACCAAGGATGAGGATGATTAAGAGAGGAGCGAAGACTACGATTAAAGCAGAACTCTTTGCTCTAATTAAGAGACGTAAGTTTTTCTTGGTTAATAACCATAAAGATCTCATTCTTCTTGATCCTCTTTCGCAACTTTAGCAAAAATTTCGTTTAAAGAAGGTTTTCGTAAATCAACATCATACAGGAAAAGGTTTTGTTTACGTACTTCTTTAAGTAAACTGGACATCGTTTTTTCAGTGTCGTTAGGGTAAATAATTAGTTGATGGCCTTGGTCGACAATTTTTTTGATGGGCAGGGTTTTGGCAAATTCAATAATTTTTCGTTTATCTTCCTTACCTTTGATTTTAATGTTAATGACAACATCGTCTTTAAGGAATGGTTTTTGGACATGAGCAAGATTACCATAACTTTTTAATTTACCTTTATGAACAATAGCAATCTTATCACAAATTTTTTCTAAAAATTCTAATTGGTGCGAAGCAATTACTATTGTCACGCCTTGTTTATTGACTTCTTTAATTAAATGAGCAATCTCTTCCTGAAGAATAAAATCTAAATCGGATGTGGGCTCGTCCAAGATTAAAAATTTAGGTTTATGAACCAAACTACAAGAT
>JAHJDQ010000033.1 GCA_018812355.1 Nanobdellota archaeon
ACTTCTTCAATTGTCGGAGAATTTTTAACCATTTCATTATCAATTCCAGTTAACCTAGTAATAAAAGCAGGGATCTTGACCTCTGGATTGACTAACTGCTGATAAGATTTGATGATTTTGCCATGATTAACTCGGACCGCAGCAATTTCTGTAATTTGGTGATAATTCTTAGATAACCCTGTAGTTTCTATATCTATCACCGTATACATGAAACTAAGAAAAAAAGAAGTACTTATATTCTTTTTGCTGGCCCTAACTAACTATTCTTAAATTAAACACCACAACTTTTATAAAGTACATATGAATTAATATTCATATGAAATGCCAAGCTGTAGAAAGTTTTTTTGTCAACTTCGCTAATAAGACTAAGCTAGATATTATCCTCTGCTTGAAAGAAAAACCTTTATCTGTTAATGATCTTGCCAAAGAACTAAACGAAGAACAAAGTAAGATTTCTCATAATCTCAAAAAATTGACTGAATGTAACATTCTGATGGTTAAACAAAAGGGAAAACAACGTATTTATTCATTAAATCAACAAACAGTAATTCCTTTATTAAAATTAGTAGAAAAACACGTCCAATCTTATTGTCGAGGAAAATGTAAAAAATGATCGAAGTTTATCTAGATAATGGTGCGAGTACAAAAATCGATCCGCAAGTACTTAAAGTAATGCAACCTTATCTTACGGAGAAGTATGGCAATGCTTCTGCTTTACATTCTTTTGGCATTGATGTTAAGGAAGCGTTAGAGAAAGCACGAAAAGTTATTGCAGATTCTCTGGGTGCAAAACATCAAGAAATCATTTTTACTTCTGGCGGAACAGAAAGTAACAATTGGGCGTTAAAAGGAATCGCTTTTGCCAATAAAGAAAAAGGTAACCATATTATTACTACAAAAATCGAACATGATTGTGTTTTAGAATCATCCAAATGGTTAGAAAAACAAGGCTTTAAAATTACTTACCTTGATGTTGATGCAGAAGGCTTTGTTAATCCAGCTGATTTAGAAAAAGCGATTACTCCTCAAACAATTTTAGTTTCGATCATTCATGCTAATAATGAAATTGGCACAATTCAAGATTTAAGTAAATTGTATTCAATATGCAAAAAGAAAAAAGTATTATTCCATACTGATGCCTGTCAATCTTATACTAAAACAGAACTCTCTGCGAATAATGCTGACTTAATTACAATTAATGCCCATAAAATTCATGGCCCTAAGGGAGTAGGAGCTTTGTATATTAAAGAAAGTACAAAAATTGACATCTGGCAACATGGCGGCGGTCATGAATTCAAACAACGTTCCGGAACAGAAAACATTCATGGCATCGTTGGTTTTGCCGAAGCGGTTAAAGTAGCTTTAAACAATAAGAAAGCTCTTCAGAAAATGGAAAAATTAAGAGATAAATTAATTGACGGTGTTCTTAAAATTAAAGATTCTCGTTTGAATGGTCCACAAGAAAGATTAGTTAATAATGTTAATGTTTCCTTTTCTGGAATAGAAGGCGAATCACTTACCGGGTATCTCAATGAGAAAGGAATTGCTGCCTCAACCGGATCTGCCTGCAGTTCAAAAAGTTTGGAAGCAAGTCACGTCCTATTAGCACTTGGCCTAAATCATGAACAAGCCCATGGTTCTTTACGATTAACACTAAGTAGATATACGACAGAAGCAGAAATTGATTATGTTTTAGAAGTTTTACCACAAATTGTTGCAAAACTGCGGAAGATCTCACCGTTAGGGAGGAACTAAAAATGTATACTGAAGAAACTATGAGGCATTTTTTAAATCCAAAATATCACAAAGACTTAAATAAGTTTAATGCAGTTGGTGAAGTGGGAAACGTCAAGTGTGGTGACGTAATGAGAATATATTTAGATATAAAAGATGGAGTAATAAAAGACATTTCCTTCAAAACCTATGGATGCGTAGCTGCTATAGCCTCTACTGATGCTATGTGTGAATTGGTAAAAGGAATGAAAGTTGAAGAAGCATACAAGTTAACTCACAAAGATGTTATGAGAAAACTTGGCGATCTACCAGCCATAAAAATCCACTGCAGTTCTTTAAGTATTGAAGCTTTAAGGAAAGCAATTGAAAATTATAAAAAGAAATAATTACACCTCAACTCCTAAAAACATCCTCAACAAATACCCCACTCCAAAACTAACCACTGCTACCGTAAGCGAAATTAAAGCCATTTCTAAAAACCTTCTCCAGAACTTCAACGATTTCGCTGTAGTAATATAAAAAGTATAGCCTAAGATTACTAACAAAGCTACTCCTAACATCACCGCAAGAGAAACATAAATATTACTAAAAATAAAATAAGGCAAGACTAATAAAACAACCGTTATAACATAAGCACCACCAGTATAAAACGCAGCCTTCAACGGTTTCTTCATCTGATTATTTTCTTCTTTCGCCGAAAGATATCCAGAAGCGGCCATTGATAAGGAAGCAGCAAACCCAATCACAATTCCTGATAACGCCACTAATTGACTATTTCCTAAGGCTAAGGTTAATCCTGCTAATGCTCCTGTTAATTCTACTAAAGCATCATTTAATCCTAACACTAACGAACTAGCATAAGCAATTCTATCTTCGTTAAGCAAACTTAAGATGTGCTCTTCATGCATATGTTCATCATGCTGAATTTGTTTCACTTGCGGAAAATGAGGCATCAATTTTTCATAATTCCGCTGCGAAAAATCTTCACCTTTTTCCATTAATTTTAAAGTAAATGATAAACCAAAAATTGTTGCTAAAAATAAATACCAATACATCATTCCCTGCCCTGGTCTCAATTCCTGTTTTGTTACTGATTTCCAAAAATTATAATGTTTGAGTTCATCCTGAGCAACTCTTAACAGAATTTTTCGATTATGCTTATCTTTAATCTTTTTAGCCAAATTTAAATAGATATGATATTCTGTAATTTCGCTTTGTTGAGCTTTAAGAACAATCTTATTGATTTTCGGATCCATTTTTTCTCCTTTTCAACCGACTTTTAACTTTTCCACCAACAACTCTGGATCTTCTTTTCATCTGACCACCAACAGCAATTGTTTTTCTACCCATCGCTCTCGTTCCCTTTGCACCAGCACGCATCATTTTTTTTGTACTTTTCATTAACGATTCCTGATAATATTTATAGCTAAAATATTTCCGAAGAGCGGTAGTATACTCTTTACCAATCCACCACACTCCTATAACTAACATTCCTATCGAAATAACATACATAATAATCGCGAACGAACGCCAAAAAGGATCATTAAAATGGAAAAAGAAGATAATCTTCGCAACTGCCCCAAGAATAAAGTTTAAGACAAATATAATTAAACCAGCATAAAACTTATTGGAATACTTTAGTTTTAATTTAAACATACCCTTAGAATATTTTTTTTAGTAATAAATCTTTCTACAACA
>JAHJDQ010000034.1 GCA_018812355.1 Nanobdellota archaeon
TAAAAAAATAATAATCTTTTTTTCAATTTTACTACACCTCTTTTTTTCAATTACTGCCTCTTTTAATTTAAAAAAATTAAGTTTTTATATGCTCTCCACATATATTGTCAAATCTGCTGTTTTAGCACCAGCCTGTTCATCATGAGGAACAATCACTTTAATTCCAATTTTAGCTGTATCTAAACCACCCTCATTATCAAGAGCATCTATCAGCAGATGTTTATTTCCAACTCCATTTGGTACGGAAACATAAGTAGTATTTGCTGTCCCGCTGTCTGAAGAGTTAGCATGAACAAAATAATAATTGTTGGGAAGCAGATTTGCTCCGTTAGCTGTACTAGTAAAGGGGCTGTCTATTCCATAAGCATAAACATCAAAATCAATTGAGCCGTCATTTCTTATCACGAACCAATCAGTTACATCCTCGCTTGTTTTGTTTTCATCAATTTCTAAGTCACCTAAATTAATGGCAGGATCAGTTATAGTTAATACTATATTGCTTTTAACACCAAAAGAAGTTGTTCCAGTATCAGCAGTTACATTTGTAATTAATGTTCCAGTAATGTTTTGGGTAGACAATGTAGAAGTAAGTAACCCAATTACAGAAATAACAATAGCGACACCGACTAAAACGACTAATGTTTGATTTGATACTTCCTTATTCATTTTTATCACCTTTTTTATTTTTTTCAACCACATTAAAAATAACTTTTCCTGTTACTGTTTGTGGTTCTAATTTCTCGCCAACATAGAAACTAACCCTTCCTGACGAAGAAGCAGAATCCGGATAAATTGCTTCTTCTTTCAAAAGAGGTTTAATAATGGCCAAACCAACCGTTAAGAGAGAAAAAGTTATTCCTATTATCAGCAAAACTGCGATTGTCTTTTTTGAAATCATTTTAACATCTCCGTTTAGATTCAATTTTTTTCCCATCTTCATCTTTTTTTAATTTATTTTTTATCCAAATTAATAACCTTATCAACAAACAGACTTGATTCTTGAATAAACCTTTCCTGCTCCTTAATATTTAAAGTATAAAAAACTGCTTTGACTTTACTTTCCTTGATTTTATTGATTAAGCTGAATATGAATTTAACTACCAAATCTGTTTTCTGATAAATTAGTAAACTGGTCAAGGAATCAAAAATGAGGTAGTCAAACTCATGCTTTAGAATTTCAGAAATTGTTGATGATAATTTAGTTAAGACTTTTTGACTACTCACAAAGTAACAGCCGGTCATGTGATCAAAATCTTTTTTTATTGTCTTAGAAACAACGTCAATAAAAACAATATTCTTTATATTAACGTTTTTTTTCTTAAACTGTTCCTTTAAACTCCCAGAAGTTTTGTTTAAAGTTACATAACATACCTTTTTTTCAGACAATTGTTTTGCTATACCAATGATTATAGAATTATATTCAACACTTGGTATAAGCAAAAGAATAGTCTGATTTTCAGATAATTCTTGTACAATATTCATCTTATCCACCTATTATCTCTTAATAAATCATAACCAGAAAGAGCGGGCATTTTGATATTTAGTAGAATTAAATCAAAAGCTTTTTCTCTAACAAGTTCTAAAGCTTGAGACCCCTTTGTTGCTGTCTTAATATCATAGCCTTCTTTATCTAAAATATTTTTCATCATAGTTAAATCGTCATCAGCATTGATGATTAAGATTGTTTCGGGCATTTTTCTTCACTTTCTTAGTTTTCCAAGAGGTACAAGAAATTTCTTTTTTTGAAATTTCTCAGTATCGTTTTTTTTATTTTATAAGTTATAAAGCAAATAAGGTTTACTTTATTTAAAAACTTGCCTATTTTTTGCCTACTTTCTAACTATATTCTGCCAATTTAGGATATAAATAAGCAAAAACTATATTAGAGGTAGTAAAAAAATGGTTAATAAACAATTTTGGAAAGATTATAGTTTTATTATGAGAAGCAAACAAAGAAAAACAATTCTTTTAGTTATGGAAAGACCAATGACTGTAACCGAGATAAAGAATAAGACAGATTTGAGCCTTTCAGATACAAGCAGAGTTTTAAGAAGATTTAAAATAGAAGGTTTAGCAAAGTGCATAAATCCAGAAGATCATTTAGGAAGAATTTATCAACTATCAGAGAGAGGTGAGAAAATAAAAGAAAAACTAGAAAAAAGTTAGTCTAATTCGGCTAGGAGAAAGTTAATTAAATCAAATTGGCCTTTTCCATATTCTGTTAAATCGCTAGCCTTTTCAAGTTTAGAACAGTCTTCTTTAATTTTTTTTAGTAACTTTACTATTATTATTTTATTCATTTTTGCAGACCTCCTTTTAATTAAGAAAAGAAGAAAAAGAATGCTAAATAAATAGTAATTCTAGCCCCAAACTTCTTAAAACTAAGAAAACAGAACTAAGTATATAGCCTAACAATTCAAAACAAAGATGATAGATTTATCATAAATTCAGACTACTTAACAATTTTTCTCAACTCATCCACAATCCAGACCATCGCTTCTGTATTTAATTTGCAATACTTAAGTAAATCCTCACGACAATCTTCACCATCTGTATAAATCATGTTCAAATAAGATAATGAAGCTGTAGCTCCATCAGCGATTTCTAAATGAGAATAATCCTTGCCGGTTATGGCAGGCAAAACGTCCTTGATTGAACAGGAACCTTTCTGCTTAGGATTATAATAATCAAAATTCCTGAACGGAACTATCAGATCAACTATCCGTAAAATAACAGAATCCACCCATTTTTTCTGTTCCGGAAAAGCTTCCGCTAATTCTTTTAATCTTCCTATCTCAAATGATTGATTAAAGACAATGATACTCCCTTTTGAACCTAAGGCTACTTTCAATGTTTTCAAGAATCCTGAACGTGGATCTTCTTCTCCATCTGCAAGATATTTAAAAGGAGTGATTTCTTTTCCATCATCAATCTGTAATGACCACTGAAACGGAATTTGCTGGTATGGTTTCATTCCATCAAACAGAGGAATAGCAACATTAAACGTTTCAAAATCAAGGTAATAAAGAGTTTCTTCCAAAGTATTTAAAAACTGTTTAATCCCTTCCTTCTGAACATAAACTTTATTTTTCAGTTCACATTGATATTGAATCCTTTGTTTATCTGTTAATTTATATTCGTGAGGGATGTCACTTATATGAACAAATCCATCTTCAAATAACTGAAAACATTCATTCCCACCCCCATATAAATTAAATGCAGAACTTTTAGGTAGAATTCCCCACCAATAATCTTCTAATGGACAATCGTATGGATCTTTACAATATGTACTGATTTTAACATCTGGACAAACATCAGTTTTCATTACATTAAGCATATTATCTATTCTATCCTTAATTCCAACAATGACTTCTTCAACTTGCTCAGTAATATCTTCTTTAGCAAGAATCTCTTCTGGATTTATTTCTCCTTTTCTTATAAATTTATTA
>JAHJDQ010000035.1 GCA_018812355.1 Nanobdellota archaeon
CTTTAGTTTCAAGGCTTCCTCGATCGATATTTTTTGGACCATCGATAGAATTTAGGGGTTGGGTTTAAAAAGTATTCTTAAATAGGGTTAATCTAGTAATTTATGAGGTGACCACAAAAATAGCCCAAATGTGGTCACCTAAAACAAAAACATTTAAATATGTGGTCACCTTTATTATGTCTATGCACATAGAAAAAAGGAGAGTAGGAAAAGTAACTAAATACTTTCTAACTCATTCATACCGAGAAGGCTCAAAAGTACATAAAATCAGAAAGTATTTAGGACAGAACCTAGCAAGTGCCAAGCTTTCAGAACGAAAGAAAATTGCTGAGAAACTGATCTTGGAAGAAATTCATAAATATAACCTCATTAAAGATCCATTGCATTTTGAATTATCTAAAGAAGAGATTGATAAGATTAAAAAGTTAGAACAAGAAATTCCCATAAAAATAGCTCACTTATCAGAAAAAGACTGGCAAGTTTTCTCAGAAATATTTACTTACAATACTAACGCGATTGAAGGAAGCAAATTAAACCAAAAAGAAGTTAATGACATTTTAGAAAAAGATAAATGGCCAGACAAATCAAAAGAAGATATCGCTGAAGCTTATGGGGTTGATGAAGCAATCAGGTTTATTCGAGGAACAAAAGAACACCTTTCTCTAAATTTAATCAAAAAAATTCATCAAGTTGTTTTTAAAAATTCAAAACCATTTGCCGGAAAATATCGAAAAAAAGGTGAAGATGTCGTTGTCGTTGATAATCGCGGAAATATTGTTCATGAAGGGGCACCGCAATCGAGAATTAATCATCTGTTGGAAGAATTAATCGACTGGTATGAGAAAAATAAAACTAAATATCCGGCTTTAGTTTTAGGGGCAGTAATTCATAATCAATTTGAGAATATTCACCCTTTCAGAGATGGAAATGGCCGGGTGGGAAGAATATTGTTGAATAATATCTTTATCAAGCACCATTTGCCCCCAATTAACATTGATTTTAAGAACAGAATTGAGTATTATAACACTCTAAAAGAATATGAGTTAAATAAAAATTTAAAGCCGACAATTGAACTTTATCTGAAAAGTTATAAAGATCTTAAAAAAGAATTAGGTGACCACAAAAAGAAGAAAAAGTAGTCACCTAACGTAAAAATACTATCATTTGTAGTCACCCAGGTAAGCCGATCTGCTTCAATTTCTCCATTAAAATAGCTTGAATCTCTTTATCCCGCAATAAAGTCGCCATGATATCATTGCTACTTTTCCGCTCCTCTTCTTGTTCCATCGCAAACTTTAAATCTAAAATCCCCCCGCACTTATTACAATGCTTACTATCGTGAGCATTGATCGTTTCACAGCGCGGACATCTTTTAGGTAAAAGTTTGCTCTCTTCTTTTTCCTCGCCATGAGCAAAACCATTCATTTTTAAAATAGCTTTATCTACTTCCTTCCCACTCATATGGACATAGGTAGCTGGCATATCACTTCCTTGAATCCAGCCGAAGTATTGATTCATTTGAAATTCAGTCAAATGATGAGCCATGAACGTTGCCCGAGAATGTCTAAAAAGATGCGGATTACACTTTTTCTTAATTCCCGCTTGAGCAAATAAATTAATTAAAATTTTCCGCATGTTACGATATTTCATTGGTTGTTGGAAATTGGTTGTGCCACGATTAATCCATAAAGCAGCTTGCTGATTATCTTTAAAGGGATGATTATTAATCCAAGTGGAAAAATAGGGAGTGCTAGAAATTAACCTAATTTTACGTGAACCAGTCTTACCCTTAACAGCTATCACAATCCCAAACTTATCGAAAACAACATTTCTCATTTTTAAATTGCCAATTTCACCAATTCTAGCGCCAGATTCCCAAAGTACAGAAACAAAAGCTTTGTCTCGCGGATGATGAGCAGCATTAATGATCTTCTCAACATCTTTTTCATTGATCAAATCGCCATCAGTAGGTAAATTCTTTTCCGAACGACTCATCCCAATTTTAATCCAATCAACAATCGGTGGATATTTTTTACCTTTAGTTTTCTTGAACCATTTATAGAAACGACGAACAATAACTTTGTAAGAATGTTTTGTCCAAGCAGAATAATCATTTCGTTGCTGGACATAACTAACAAATTTCTTCAAATCAGCAATAGTAGCTTTGTCCAAATCTTTTCCTAACGCTTGGGCAATTATTTTCAAGCAAGTAAAATATTTAATCAAGCGCGGTTTAGATAAATTTTCTAAAATTAAGTCATCAACAAATTTCAAAATCAATTCTTTGTTTCTTTTAGAGATACTTGATTTCTCCAAATTCTTTTTAGCCATAATATACTTTCTTTCATAGTTATGAATTCCCATATAAACACCTCCTAAGAAACAGACTTTTAAATTTTGTAGCCCAAAAAGGGCCCTCGGGCATTACACCCAAGGTATTATGCCCCCGCCGGGACTTTCGTTCTCAAGCGAGATTTCGAACCCGAGTCACCGGATGTTTTTAGTAAGAACAAAAGTTCCCACTTCGAAAATCCGGTATGATAGTCCGGAATGTGCTAACCGAATGGTTATCTACACCACAGGGGCATTAATAGCAAATATTAGTAAACCCTTTAAAAAGATTTTGTTTTAATTACTGGAAAGAGTTAAAAAATCCCAGCGGTATTTTGAAACTGCATTTGTAATCCATAATTTACAAATACAGTAACAAAACACTTATAAACGCTAAGTTTAACAAAAATAGGATATGGAGAGGGTCATTTTAGGGTTAACTGAACGGGTAACTATCATCGGTGCAAATGGTGAAAAAGAAGTTACTGCCAGAATTGATACAGGAGCAACAGCTTCCTCAATCGACATCAGTTTAGCTGAAGAATTAGGTTTAAATGCAACGGTAGATCGTTTTAAGATTGTTAAATCTGCTTCCGGAACTAAGAAAAGATCAGTAGTTATGGTTAAGATCAAATTAAACGGTGCAGTGATTGAAGAAGACTTTACCTTAGCTGAGAGAAGTCATATGACTTATCCCATATTAATCGGGCAAAACATTTTGAAAAAAGGTAACTTTCTGATCGATCCAAATAAATAAACATGAAAGGCGCAATAATCTCTTTAGGTAGTAAAAGTTCAATCATGGTAGCGGAGGCGATGAAAAAGTATTTTGACGAAGTGGAGATGATTCAGTTAAGAAATGTGGAAGTGAGTTTAGGAAAAGACGCTGGTGTGCTTTATGAAGGCAAACCATTAGGTTATTATGATTTCATTTATGTTAAAGGATCGTTCCGTTACGCTAATTTATTACGTTCAATTGCGGGAATGTTAGAAAAGAAAGTTCCTTATATGCCCCTCCCGGGAAACGTCTTTAGTATTGCCCATAACAAACTGTTAACGCAGTTAATTTTACAGCAGCATAATATTCCCATGCCGAAGACTTATGTTTCTCCCAATGTTGAATCAGCAAAAGAATTATTGGAAAAAGTAAATTATCCAATTGTGATGAAATTTCCAGAAGGAACGCAAGGCAAGGGAGTAATGTTTGCTGATTCTTTAGCTTCTGCTTCTTCATTATTAGATGCTTTAGGAGTACTTAATCAACCGTTTATTATTCAGGAATATGTCGAAACTGATGGAACAGATATCCGAGCATTGGTGGTAGGAGATAAAGTTATCGGAGCGATGCGACGAATAGCCCAGAAAGAAGAAAAAAGGGCAAACATCCATGCTGGTGGTAAAGGCGAGTTTATTCTTTTGGATCGGGAAACGACTAAAGTTGCCGTGGATGCTGCGAAAGCATTAGATGCTGATGTGTTAGGGGTTGATATTTTAGAAGGTGGTTTAGGACCACAAGTAATAGAAGTGAATGCTTCCCCAGGACTGCAAGGTTTAAACGAAGTTTCCACTTTAGATATTCCGGACGAGCTGGCGAAATTCTTTTTTAGAAAAACTGAAGAAGTGATTAAAGGCAAGAAAACTGAAGATGCTAAAAGTGTGATGAAACAGATTGCTTTAGAGAATGGTGATACGCAAGAAGTGGTTAGTACATTACAATTTCGGGGAGAGAAGATTATTTTGCCGGAATTTGTGAGCAAATTAACTAGGTTTAATGATCGGAAGGAATATTCAATTAAAGCAAAAAGGGGAAAGTTGGAAATAGAAGAGTTTAAAATTTGATAAAAATTAGTGAAACATAATTTTTAGCATCCCGGAAAAGTAAAATCTTTTCCGTGGATAAAAAAAATAAAATTCATTTCTTTTGGCGTTTAGTCGTTTTCTTTTTAACAGTTTTTTTAGAAACTGTATTCTTAGTAAATCGACCATTAGCTGCTGGTTTTATTTCTTTTACTTTCGTTTCTCTCGGTTTGAACCAGATTAAGTAAATAATCGGCAGTAAACCCATCGTGTTAAAGATTAACATAACAATAAACCAGGCTTTCTGACGATTCTTGCCAGCAAACCATAAAGCGATGCCTTTCCAAATTAAGGTCCAGATAGAAATAACTAATAATAATAATACTGCTCCGAGTGGTTGTTGATATAAATTAAATAGATCATACATTTTAATGCACCTCGTTGTTTAGAAGGAAGTTTAGGTATTTATTTGTTGTGGTTTTGATGATTATTTATTAATATATGAACAAGTTTGATTAGTTTTTTTTATTTGTGGTAATGCTTTTAGTTTTTCTTTTTATGATTGTTGTTCTTAACAACCTGCTTCATTTGTTTTAACGCAGTTTGTCTTTGTTTAACTTCTTTTATCTCTGTTTTGATTGCTTTGTTAATTTTAGTTTCTTGTTCTTTGACTGCGCCTTTTGTTTTCTCGAGAACTTTCTTCTCTTTCTTAACATCTTCAACTTTTTCTTTAGATTTTAGATGTTCAATCCTAATCCACCATTTTCGAGAGATAAAGCCAATTCCGGTAAAGAGTAACAGAATGATGAAGAAAAAGATGATTCCTGCTAAAATAGTGGCTAAATCCACAGGTACTTTGGAATAAACAATTGCAATGATGACGTAAGCAGTAAGATTAATGATTAATGGTGAGGAAAGTAGATAAGCCATTTTTTTCGGCAGAAAATGACTAAAGTTAACAAACATTAAGATTAATCCTGCTAAAAGTAATAACGAAACTAAGATGATTGAACCTAAATCTTTTCCAGTGGTAAAGATTTCTCTGAATAAGTTCATGGAAACAAAGATTCGCACTTTTAAAAAAGGAAAAGATAGATTGACCCCAATAAGATTTATATACAATAAGGGATTAGGAAAGAAGATGAATAAAAGAGGAATCAAGATTTACTTAGTTTATGGTGTTATTTTCTTTCTTATTCTGGGAACTATTTTTATTTTCAGAACTAATCTGACTGGGTTGATTGTTTATGAAGAGCAAACTGTCCAAAAAGAGTGGGATTTTACTGATTTGGCAGAGTATGTTTATGATGATGCTTTGCTTAATTTAAGTTCAGGAGAAATCAAGTTAATTCCGGAAATTACAATTAATAATTGGACGACTGAGGAGAATACAGAATTAACTCCTACTACAGCTACTTTAAACAATCCAGGAAATACTCTGCATGATAAAACTAGTGAAGTAGAAAGTATTGATGATGAATTTGTAAATTTGAATCAAGATGATGCTTTTTTAGAGATAAATTTTGCTAATGATGTAGAGAATGAAAATGTTATTTCTCTTTACATATTACAGGGAAATAATGTTCAAGCAGATGTTTATTTATGTACAGAGGGTAATTGTGCCTATCCTGGTTATGGTGCTTTTAATTTTGCTGGAGAGAGTGGTTGGTATGATCTTACAATTACAGGTCTCTCCTCTCCCACAAACAGTTTAGCAATTAATCATCTTACTCCGGGAACACCTAAAAACATCAAAATTGATCAGGTAAAAACTGTAGTAATGGAAACTGTGGAGCATTCAAATACATCAACCACTCATCCTAGTTCTGCTGAACTAGAAACGGTTGATTTAGAAATAGAGAATCTAGTAAGCTTCGGTACTTTTACATCAGAAGAAACCTTAAACAATCAAGTGATTAATTATCAATATTCGGTTGATTCAGGAGTTTCTTGGGAGGATCTTCCAGAAGATGGTGATTTAA
>JAHJDQ010000036.1 GCA_018812355.1 Nanobdellota archaeon
ATATATAAAGAAAATAAATAATATGCTACCAGCAATAAAACAATACTTAATATCTGGATTGGTTTGGGTAGTCTTATTTACAGTAGTCTGGTTGGATTGGGATTGGATTAAAAAGAAATTTAAAATTAAACACATAAAAAGATATTATTCTATGAGATTCAATTGGATTTCATATGGAATGATTGGTCTTTTCATAGCTTTTCTTATATTAAATATTTATGGAGCAATAATACAAAGAACATTTGATTCCTTAACTTATATAATTTTGATTTGTGTTACTGGAGTTATTGGACCAATAGCTGAAGAAATAATATTTAGAGGTTTGTTTATAGGATATTTTCCTAAAGAATTTGATAAAATAAAGATAGATGGTTGGAAACTTATTATATGGATAATAGTTGTGAATGTTTTCTTCGCACTAATACATAATCTTGGTGCAATACATCCTAAACCAGTACTTGAATTGATAAAAACATTCTTACTTGGCATCGTATTATCAGTAATATATCTAAAATCAAAAAATAATATTCTATATCCTTCCTTACTTCATCTAATTAATAACCAGATACTAATTTTCCTTATAGCAAACCAATTAATTTAGTTTACATTTGTTATACAAAATGTTCCTTAAACAGATTCGAGCGTAAACGCTACTTTCTCAAAGTGCAAAATTAACTAAAAATAAACGATTATACAAAACCATTAGGAAGCACCAAACAAACATAAGTTCCATTGAAGGTATTTTAAAATTAAAATCAATTACAAAATTTAGAAAAAACTAGAGTTTTACTAGGGTTAACTAACATCGCAGAAGTTTTGCCCATTTTTAGCCCTAATAAATAATGTGTGTGCGGAATATGTTTGTTTTTTTGTTTGTTCGTAATTTTTATTATTATTTATTGGTCAAAAGTCAAATATCTTTTCCTTAAAGGTTTTTCTTTTTTAATTAAAATATCAAAGATAGCATAAAGAATGAATCTAATCAGCACATTGACCTTCAAAAAGTGTGGCGTTGTAAGTACAAAATTAGATTTGCTTCTCCTAATGATGCCGTTTGCTATAAAAACTCCTACATCAGTACACTTTTCTAACCTTGAGCTTTCATAAATTCTTGTAATTGTTCTTTTCATTTTAATCATATTTTAGAATCACCATCTTCAGAGTAGACAGAGTAGACAGAGTGGTTACTTACATCAAGGTTATTCTTCTTTTTTTCAAAAAAATCCTTTACCTCATTAGATATTTTATTATATATATGAAAAATGGAGTGAATAGTATCGTTGTCATTTGATTCTTTTTGTTGTCCACTCTGTCCACTCTGTCCACTCTCAACTAATTTAACATAACTATTATGCTGACCTTTCTTCACATAAACTAAATTTTTTGCCTTCAAATCAGATAAATATCTTTGTGCTGTTCTCACAGAAACATCCATCTCATCTACAATTCTTTGTTTAACTTCCTTTATTGAAGGAGTATAATCAGATTCTTTTAACCAATCAAGAACAAACAGATAGCTACAATCCTCATCTGGAGCAGTATTCGATTGTTGAGCAGTTAAACTTTCAGTATAGAACTCAAAAACATCCATAAATGCAATTTTTACATCTAAAATTGACACATTAGGTGCATTTTTAGTAAATATACTTGCTACTGAAATGAATTTTATAAATGTTGGAACGATTGTAGCTTCAATACCATTTTTCTCAACACATTCTTTAAATTCAAGCTTAAAGTAATTTGCAATTGTTTTTGAAAAGAATGACATTTCTTTAATTACTTCATCTGAAAATTTCCAATCATTAAATTTAGAAGTTACTTCTTCTTTTATTCCTTTGAGAAGTTCTGTAAAGTTATTAGCCATCATCTCTGAATAATTATCATCACCTTCCAGCTGATAATCAATAATCTCATCAATAGGTAAATCATTTTCTGGTTGAAAAAATAAATTTCTTCTGGCAAACCCTTTTTTCAAAACATTAGGGTCAAAGTTTATAGGTTGTGTTAAATGAATTGCTGAACATTCGGCAAGATAATCAAGCTTTTCCCCATATTCATCATCCACTAATTTTTTTGAAATCCTATTTTTATCTGGACTATCATAAGCAATACACATCGCTTGACGAATTTCATTAGAATCTTTGATTCCTTTTCCTTTTGGAGATTCAAATAAGTCAGAAGCTTCCTCAAATACTAATAAATCATATGAGAAGTAACCTAAAACTTGAACTTTCTCAAATACTTTAATCTTTTTTCCCTCGTCATTTATTTTTTCTACTCTTTTGTTTGTAGTTTTTCCCACTAATTGCTCGGATTGTAATGAGTAAACTTCTCCATATTTTTTAACAATCTTTTTGCCAATATTCAAAACTGCTGTTTTAATATTGCCTTTGCCTTTCCCAGATTTCATAATCACAGTAATATAGAACCGAGTATCTTCTTTTATTTTTTTAACAATTATTTTCTTATTTTTAGACAATAAACCAATTAAAAAATAATAAACCATCTTTTTCAATATAGTAAGTTCTTCACCTTTTAATGAAATTGCACCATCTAAATATTCAAAATCAACAAGATGATTTGTAAATTTGTTTAATCTGATGATGGAGTTATTCATTCTTATACCTCTTAATAGAAATTATAACTCTTTTAGAAACAGAAATGTTTGCTCCATTATCAGCACCAACTGTAATGAAATCTTCATCTTCTGAAACTAAAATACCTTTTGCTATCTTTATTTGATTTTCATCTTTCCAGACAATCTTAATATATTCCATTTTAGTGTATGCAGAGGTATCAAAGCATAAGCTCAACCTTTACTATAATGAACTTGATTCACTATAAAATTCAAACAATTTAGTCATCTTCAGCAACCAATGAGGAAATCATCTGGTGTGGTCATCGTATTAGGATGTTTGAACTTGAATCTAATCCACCTCTTTGTAGCAACCTCCATTTTTTCTTGAAATATATCTTTATCACAAGTATAATCAGCAATATTTTCTAATCTATTATGAGAAAGAATATCATATTCTTCTATAATCAAATTAATATTCTCTGAAAGAGTTAAAGAAGAATCAATTAGAGATGTAACATCAACTAAATCATCATCAATTCCTTTCTTTTTCAGTATCTTTCTTATATGATACTCTTGCAGTTTATTGTTCATTACCATTTTTATTTTCATTTCCTCCATTAAAAAATAAAAAAGGGGTGGAGAATAACCCCTAAAAACTCAATGAGTTTTTTATGGTAGTAAGCCATCTGTTAAAAAACAAAAAAATTAATTCCTTTCGTGAAATGAATATTGTTCTAAATGATTTTCAATGATTTCATCAAGTAGAAACTTGTTTAACTCATTGCCAGAATCATCATAGATAACTAAATATTCTTCGTCAAGTATCTCCCAACTTGTCCATTTTGCATTTTCTTTTCTTTTCTCCTGTCTTATCTTTTCAAATTGTCCATTTTCCATTTTCATTTCCTCCGTTTATTGTTTTTTTACCTCCAAAAATAAAAAAAAGAGATGCAAGGAGGTTTGGCATCTCAAAAAATATTGAAATAACACTCTGGTAGGTAGTGATTATCTTTTTGAAATCTCAATTGCTTCGGTGAGTGTAATCAATTTTGAATTAGTTGCTCTGTGTTTCATACGGTATGGATATAAACTGCATTTTTTTGATGTGCATAATTCAACTTCTTTTTGTTTATAACCCATACATTCCAAGCAATGGCATCTTATGGCAACAATGGGAGTACAATGATGCTTCGTGAAATCTTTAGCTTCCATCTGCAACCATCTTTAACTCATCGATTTCAATCAGATTTTCTTCTTCACTCCTTTTAATCAAATATGAAAACAGTTGATTATTCAATTTTTCAAGTATCTTCATTTTTAACCCTCTCAACATATTCTAACATTGCCATCCTAACAACAGAACTCAAAGAAATTCTTTTTTCTCCTGCTATTTCTTCTAAAGCTTCTTTATCTTGTTTTGGAAGGCTAATGTGTATTTTTTCTTGTAACATTATTTTTTGTTTCATACATATCTGTAAGAATTAATGGTTTAAATACTATAGAGACAGATTAAGCACCATAATTAAAATTACCATATTTAAAGAACAAGATATATTGTTAGGACATTACAGTATATAAAAAGATTTCTATTAAAAATAACCTAATTAAAACCAAAACGAAACCTTTATATATTTAGGTGCTTTAATCCACCCTATGGCATTTAATTTAGATATAAAAGGAGAATTAACTTACCTAAACAAACCAGAATATTTGCCGATATTCTTAACATATGCATTGGAAAAGAATCCAAATAAATTTTTATTAAATTACAATAAACTCTTGAAAATAAAAGGTGGAAAAGTAAAAGAAACAAATTGGAGAGAAGTATTCAAAAAGAGAATGGGAACTTTGCCTAAAAGTATATTTAAAGATGAAAATCTTGATTGGATTCACTTACAAAAATTATTGCTTGAAGATTTAAAAATAAAAATAAACCAATTCAAGATAAATTGGGTAGATTATTTAACAAAAATCAAACGACTTCAAAGTTATTTAACTAAAGAAATTGAAAATAAAAAGATACATAAAAAAACAAGAGAGTTATTAAAACAAGAAAGATTGGGTGTAATAAACGCCAAATTAAAAATTAAATTAATCTCAACGGAACTTGAAACCTTTTTTGAAAAAATATCCCATTATAAGTATGATGAGTCAACATCTTTAGCCTTCAAAAATTATATCGTTGAATATTTAACTCCAAGAAGATACTTGATAATTGATAATGAAATATCATTTTATGATTTACTTATGAATGGAATTGATTTTTACAGCACATATAATCTAATTAGCAGTAGCAAAAATCAAGAATTGAAAGAATATTTTAAATTGTTTGAAGAATCAAAAGAATTAATCAAACTAAACCAATTAAATGATTTAAAGATTGATAAAATTGAACAAGAACAAATTATGAAGGAAGCAGAAGATTATAACAAATTCAAAGAATTACATTACGAAGATGCAAGAAAACAAATAGAAAAATATGCAAATGCATCAGATGAAGTAAGGAAACAGATAGTAAAAGAACCACCGTTATATGAAAATGTAGTTGCAGAGTATGAGCGAAGATGTTTAGATGATGAAGATTACGCATACATTGAAACTTGTAGGGAAATAAAAGAACAAAACAAAAAAGATATAAAAAACAAAAGATTACTAATCAATAAGAATCAAAGAAAAAACACTCAAAAAACAATTAAACGCAATAGAAAGTAATTAATTCCGACGTTAGGCGAAATTGCAAAAACTTTTTATAACACTAAGGTAATATAACACTATGACAATTTGGGATAACATTTACAAGAATTATCAGAAAGGTGGCGAAGCTTGGGCAACCCTTTCAGAAGAAATTCATCCGCTATTTAAACAATTTTTGAGCCAATCAAATTTTGAACTTAAACATGTTTTAGATATTGGGTGCGGTACTGGAAAGTACTTGAAGATTTTACAAGCTGGGGGATTTAAAACTGACGGAATTGATTCAAGTGAAACCGCAGTCGAAATGACCAAAAAAATATTAAGTAATGATTCTATTATAATTTGTGTAAACATGTTTGAGCTTGACATTCCAAAGGATAAATATGATTTGGTCATTTCTATTTCTACAATCCACCACGGCACAAAAGAACAAGTTCAAAATTTGATAAATAGGATTTATGAGGCAATCGTGGAAAATGGAAAAATCTTTATTACTGTGCCTGATTTTGAAAGTAGTAAGAAATGGAACACTTTCAAAGATCACGAAGAAATCGCTGAAGGTACTTTTGCCCCATTATCAGGCCCAGAAAAAGGATTGCCTCATAGTTTTTTTACAAAAGATGAGACTCAAAAATTGTTTTCAAAGTTTAGGGATGTAAATTTAGAATTGGATGAAATTGGACGTTGGGTTGCCCAAGCTTCTAAATAAAAAGTTTTTGCAACTCAAGGGGACGCTGCGCTTTCGCTCCACTCCGTTCCGCTCACCCTCGCCTAACAGCAACTATACGGTTCGGCTTCAGTCGCCACTACGTAACTCCCTACGCCTCTCCCAAATCTCAAACCAAATTTATAATACGAGAAATAAATTTACCCTTACCTGCTCGGGCTGTGGGTTGCCTCATCCCAGTTGCCACCCTTTTGAGACTTCGGTTAATCGCGATGTTAGTTTCAATTTGTGAGCCACTTAAAGAAGTATGAATTTATAGTAAAATATGGGCTGTTTTTAGAATTAAATTTGGTTGTAAATTCGCTCAAACGATTTTCTCTCCTCTTCCGTTAATCCACGCTCAAGTTCCTGATATAATCCATCTTTTACTGGAACTGATAAAATAATATTATTTCTTACTAAAACATTTCTTAGGTTGGCTCTGGACAAAAACATACTACTAATCTGAAGCCAATTTTGATCCAAAACTCCATTAATTTCAGTAAGTCTCTCTTCAAGTCCAATCGTATAAAAAATAGGAAGAATCGTGACTTCACACCTTATTTCTCTTTCATACCGCTCTTTTTGATATTTTATTCTTTCCTTAGCTTTTAATGCTAATTGATCAATGCTTTCGTGTGGGACTATATCAGATCCATCCCCTGCACCGAATGTGAATGAAAGAATATCATCATTTAGGAAATACCCCAGAGAATCATTCCGTTCAAGAGCTCTAAGTTCAACCAAGTGTGATAATTCTATTTTTGAATCCAAAAGACTATTCTTGCGTGGAATAACTCTTTCTTTAATCTCTTGCCAAAGATTATTCTTACGTGGAGTAACTCTTTTTACAGCCTCTTGATTTCTTGCAACATAACAACCAAGATCATTCTCTACGGAGTCATAATCTTCATAAACCTTAACCAATTCTGCCATGTGAAAAAATAAACAGAGGAGATATAAAAACATTACTCTAAAAACAGCCCATTATTGCCAGTGGCTCATAAACTTGCTTCACTTCGTTACGCATCCTCCCCACTCCGCTTCGCTCGTAAGTCGGAGAATATAACAGCAACTATACGGTTCGGCTTCAGTCGCCACTACGTAACTCCCTACGCCTCTCCCAAATCTCAAACCAAATTTATAATACGAGAAATAAATTTACCCTTACCTGCTCGGGCTGTGGTTTGCCTCATCCCAGATGCCACCCATTTGAAACTTCGGTTAATCGCGACGTTAGTTTCAATTGAGGATTTGTCTAAAATAGAAGGGACCGGAAGAAAATTTAAACTTCCATTATTCTGAGTATTTCATGAGCAATATACACTTTGTTTCTTTCTTGTTTGCTAGCTAACTTAAGGATTTCCAATTGGGTCAATATTTCAATAAGTCTTTTTGCTGTTGGGTAAGTTACTTTCAATAATCTTTCAGCATTGGTGATTGTGATATATGGGTTTACAAATAATTCGTCAATTAGTTTTGCAAGGGCTGATGTTTGGAATTTATCTTGAGTTATTTTTCTATACTCTTCCCTAAGTTCTTGAATTTTAGTAGCTCTTTGGAGTGCGTCTTCTGCTTGTACTGTTATAGCTTCTAAAAAGAAATCTAACCATTCATCAAAATTACCCTCTTTATTTGTCTTAAGTAAAAGAGAAGCATATTCTCTTTTATTAGCTTCAAAGAAACCACTCAAATAAAGTAGAGGTCTAATCATGAGTTTCTTTTTACATAAATAAAGTGTTATTAAGGCCCTTCCAATTCTACCATTTCCATCGCAGAAAGGATGAATCGTTTCAAATTGATAATGCATCAAAGCACATTTAATCAGCAAGGGCATTCCGTCATCAGAATTCAGATAAGAAAGGAGATTGCTCATTAATTGGTTTACATCTTCTGGACCTGGGGGTACAAAAGTAGCTTCTTGCACAATACAATTCCTTGGTCCAATCCAATTTTGAACATCTCTATATTCTCCTGGAAATTTATCTTTTCCCCTTACTCCCCTCATAAGTATTTTATGCATTTCCTTAATTAATTCTAAATCAATAGGGTTCTTTTCAACCCTATCCAGACCATACCGTACTGCGTTAACATAATTAACAACCTCAAACGCATCTGGAATATTTTCATCAGTTCCTTTCGCCTCAGATAACAAAAGTTCAGACAATGATATCCTTGTTCCTTCAATTCTAGAACTCATAAGTGCTTCTTTTTTAAGGTAGGGCATAATAAGTAAGTTTGGGTTAGGGAGTAAAAGACCCACACCAGAAAGTTTTCCCAATTTCGCATCAGATCTAGAAATAGACAAAGCTAATTGCTTATTAAATCTAATTTCTGGGGGTAATTTATTCGGGATAAAAACCAAGTGATTTCCCCATTTTAGGTCTTCTCTTTCTTTGATAACTCCAAAAGCTGTCTCAAATTCTCGTGAATCCATATTAGATAAAAATACATCATTCCTATTTAAATGTTTCGTTATTTTGTTTAATATGGGCAACCTAGTTTAATTATTTGATACTTTTGTTTAATTGAATATGATGTTAGTTAAAAGATATTTTAAGAGGAATCAAGCCTTATTAAACTAAAGTCCCTTTTATTTTAATAAGTGAAAAAGTAATTAACATAATTCTTAACAATTCTAATTAGAGTTAAAAGAAAAAAGATTTAAATTTAATAAAGCATTTTATTTTCACTCTAGATTCTAATATCCCGAATCTGTCCGCGATGTGATACTATTAACAGCCAGGATAACAGACACTGTAACAAGTGCGGCGGGGTTTTAGATTTGAAGTGTGCCCTGGAAATGGAAGAAGTGCACAGGAAAGAAGTTGAGGAACGAAAAACCAACGAAGAGTGTAACAGGAACGACATTAGCCAGAATATTACCTTCCCGCCTTCAAAAAAAGAAAATAATTTAAACCAAAGCCAAATTTATCAAAAATCTGATCAT
>JAHJDQ010000037.1 GCA_018812355.1 Nanobdellota archaeon
CTTCGTGTTAATGGCTTTTTATCAAAAGCCACATGACAAATTAAATCAAATTCATCAAAGTCTTTTCCAACTTCATGCTTTAATTCATCAATTAATACCCCTTGCTCTCGTAATTCATCAAGAATTACAGATTTCTTTTCAGTAGTATTCCACTTTTTTAAGAAATCATTTAGAGAACGATATTCCTCATGTAATGCTTTTTTAGTAAAGTCATTTAATGTTTCAGTAATCAGTTTTCCATCTTTATCATAATATTGTACACGTTCATTAAGAACAGTTACTTTCAAATCTTTTACATAATATTTTCTAGGTTTGTCTGATGTTTCTTTAACCATGTAAACCTGTGATTGAACATCATAATAAGTATCGGGTACTTCTACTTTTGTTGCTTCTTTGATTTTCAATTCAGTTTCTATTTTTGGTTCATAAATTTGTACTGGCTCACCATCAAAATCAGGATCGGCGAATAGATTAGTTACTTGTCTAAAATCCATTATTGTAAAGTAATACTTTCCATAATCTTCTCTGATTCTTGTTCCTCTTCCAATAATCTGTTTAAATTCAGTCATTGATTGAATATGACTATCAAGAACGATTAACTTACAGGTTTGTGCATCCACTCCAGTAGTCATTAATTTTGAGGTTGTTGCAATAACAGGATATTTACTTGCAGGATCAATAAAATTATCTAACTGCTTTTTTCCAAGATCATCATCGCCAGTTATTTTAAGAACATAATGAGAATTTTTAGTCATTAAATCAGAGTTCTCATTTGCTAGAGCCATCCTCATTCTTTCTGCATGGTCAATATCAACACAGAAAATAATTGATTTTGCAAACCTATCTCCGCTATTTTTTAAAAATTCGCTCACTTTCCTTGCAACTAATTTAGTTCGTTCATCAATTACAATATTTCTATCATGGTCTGTCATATTGTAAACCCTATCGGGAATTTCATGACCATATTTGTCTTTCATTCCTTTAGTTGGTCTCCAACCTTCAACATCTTTGTCAATTGAAATTCTCACTACTTTATATGGAGCTAAAAATCCATCATCAATTCCTTGTTTTAATGAATAAGTATAAACTGGTTCACCAAAATAATCAATATTAGAAACCTCTTTAGTTTCTTTTGGTGTTGCAGTCATTCCAATCTGAGATGCTGTTGAGAAATATTCTAAAATTTCACGCCATGCAGAATCTTCTCTTGCACTTCCTCTGTGACACTCATCAACTACGATTAAATCAAAGAAGTCTCTTGAAAATTGTTTGTAAATATTTTTCCAATCTTCATTTCCAGTAAGACCTTGATAAAGAGCTAAATAAACTTCGTATGAAGTGTCAATATTTCTTTTTGTAACTTTTGTCATCACATCTTTAAATTTCTTAAAATCATTATTTCTAGCTTGATCAACAAGAATATTTCTATCTGCCAAAAATAAAATTCTTTTCTTTGCTCTTGATTTCCATAGCTTGTAAATAATTTGAGAAGCAACAAAAGTCTTTCCTGTTCCTGTTGCCATAACTAATAATATTCTATCTTGTCCTTTAGCAATAGCTTCAACTGCCCTATTAATAGCAACTTCTTGATAATATCGTGGTTTCTTTCCCTTTTCTTCAAGATGATATCCTTGAGTAATTACTTCTTCCTCATCTTCATTAATTCCTTTCCATTTTTTGTAATCATCCCATAATTCTACTGGACTTGGAAAACCATCAATTGGAAGTTCCCTTTCAATTTCTTTTGACTGACCTGTTCGGTCATGTAAAATAAAACCATCTCCATTAGAACTAAATATAAATGGGATATCTAAAATTTCTCCATATTCAATACCTTGCTGTAATCCTGAGCCAATTGAATGTTTGTTATCTTTCGCTTCTATAATTGCAATAGGAATGTTTGGTTTGTAATAAAGAATATAATCAGCACGTTTTCTCTCCCCCCTCGTAATCTTATCTCCTTTAATAATAATTTTACCATTAGTAAAGAATACTTCTTGACGAATCTGTTTTTTAAGATCCCAACCAGCGGTAACTACAGCAGGTGTGATATATTTAGTACAAATATCTGTTTCAGTCATGTCTTTTTTATTCATTATCTTCACGACCTGCTAAATGCAATTCCATTAATTTTTCAAATTGTCTAGAAACTACCCATCCTTCTTTCTTACAATGCTCTCTATATTGATCATAAAGTTCAGCCTTTACTTTTAGTGTAATATTCTTAGTTACCATTGTAAAAATCACCTAAACTAGCAAATGTAAGTATGTGCTTATAAATGTTATGGTAAAAAAGAGTTTTCTCGCCCCCCTTTCTTCTTGTTTTCAAAGTAACGCTTCGCTCAAAAGATAAAACTGAAATCCCCCCAGTCCTAACGGACATATAGTCTGCTACGCAGGAATTGATTAGAATTAAAGTAATAAAAAACTACGTTAGCCCCTAAAGTCTCGGCAATGGAAAAACTCTCTTCGTTCCCTTCGGTCACTA
>JAHJDQ010000006.1 GCA_018812355.1 Nanobdellota archaeon
GGTTGCCTCACCAAAAAACTTCTGATAATTCCGATGTTAAATACAATCTTTTGTTACCTCTAACGAGGCTGGTGCCGTAAATAATAAAAATGCTATTGCCTTCGTTTATACGTCTAAAAACGAGAGAAAAACCAATTACTTCGTAACTGGATATAACATTGTATAAACGGTTCACTTCGTTCTCCCAAATTTTTTTAATGAATCTAAATGGGGGGGAATCGGGTAAAATTAAAGAAAAAATATAAAACTACTTAAATAAACCAAACATTTTAGATAATAAATGGAAGTAAAATTTGAAAAAGATGACTTACACAGGCTAATCTACTGGATAGTATGTAAATTTAAAGAAGATGAATTTCACCATCAAGCCGCTTCTGCAAAAAGTGATTTAATTGGTGGATTTTTTGATAGATGGTTTAATAGAGCACCAGAATTTTTGATATTTAGAGAACTTCTTAAAGATAAAAACTATGATGTTGCCATTGATAATTTTCTTTATGGTCAAGATACAAAGAAAAATGCTCCTGACATAGTTGGGTTAAAAGATAATGAGGGGAATATTTTAGTTAAATTCTCTGTGTTTAATGATGGAGATTGGGAAAAAATTGATGATATGCCTCAAATTGAGGTTAAGACCTTTAGGAAAACTCAATCTCTTAGTGCTGTAGGAGATACACAAATGGAAGAAGATAATTATTACGTCTTTGTAGAATCTCATGTCAGGCATGATTATTTAATTACTCTCTTCAAACAAAATGTCTTTGATAAAAGAATTTTTGAGAGTCTTCTTGGAAATAAAGAATTTATTAAATCAGACTCAAAAAACCAAATTATCCCTTTAAGAGAAATTAAAGTTGATGAAGAGCTTGGTTATTTCAAATTACTAGGAATTTTCAGAGGGGATATAGTTAAAAAATATTCTATTCTTGTTGGAGTTGATGAGACCGGAAAACCATTAAAGCCAAGATATTTTAGTGAAGTAGAGAGAATAGACCCAATTGAGCATAAGACAGAAGAGCAATTTACCAACATGATCTATAAAGAAGATTTAGAATTTGTGCCATTCTTCATGAAACCAAGCGAAAATTCTTCTATTACTATTGTTAAAAAACTGAAAAGTTATTTTGTAGTGAAAATTGATGGAAAAGCAAATTTGAATGGAGAAGTCGTAGATTCTGGTTACTTCAAAATAATGTTCAAAAAATTTGACAGAAGTTCCAAGAAGAAAGAGTTTATTGGGGATAAAAAAGTTTTTGAAGTAATTGCTGAAAATTCAACCAATGAACTGATAGATAAATTTGATAAGCTTGTTTAATTTTTCATTGCTTCTGAGATATTTTTAGCTATCCTTTCTATAACTGGAACAGAAACACTATTTCCTGCTTGCTGGTATAATTTTGAATCAGGCATTTTTGGAAGTTTAAAATCTTTCGGAAATCCCTGTATTAAAAAACATTCTTTTGGTGTAAGTTTCCTTATACCCTTATCATCTAAGATTATTGGAACATTATGCCCGCCAGTTCCCATATTAGCAGTCAAAGTTGGAACAACTCCGCTCTTGTTTGCTCTTACGTATCTCCTTCTCCATTGATATACTGTTTCTTTGCTATTTATATCATTTTTAATTCTGCCATACAACGGTTTTCCATTATAATAAAATCTACCACTTACATTATCTTCTAATAAATCTCTAAAATTAGTCTTTAATTCAATCTCCTTTGGAAATTCAAACCTATCAAAATGTTTTTTGTCCCTAAATCCAACAATAAAAATTCGTTCTCTATTTTGTGGAACGTTTCCATGTAGCATACTATTAAGAACTTCTGCCCTAACATAATATCCTAGTTCTTCTAAAGTTTTCTTGATTAGTTTGAATGTTTTACCTTTATCATGATTTTTTAGATTTTTCACATTTTCAAGAAAAATGGCTTTTGGTTTTCTTTCCGCCACAATATCTGCTATTCTAAAAAACAAATTTCCTCTTCCTTTTTCGTCCTTAAATCCTTTTCTATATCCGGCAATGCTAAATGCCTGGCAGGGAAACCCTCCAAGTAATAGATCAAACTCAGGCAATTTACTAATTTTTAATAAGTTTATATCCGCAACAGTTAATTTTACATCATTAGAATTTAAATCATAAGTTGGTTTACAAGCAGGCTCAAAATCATTAGCAAAAACTGTAGAAAAACCTGCCTTTTCAAATCCTAATCTAACTCCGCCTACTCCAGCGAATAAATCTATGGTTTTAAGATTATTTGACATCTGCTACACCTATTTTTTTGATTTTACTTCCTTCAGCTTTTCATAAATGGCATTATTTACAAAAGATGAAAGACTTGGATGCTTGTACTTATTTCCATTTTCATCCAGCCAATCTTGGACTTCTTTTACTAATTTATCATCAACCCTTACAACACCCATTTTTCCACCATTAACAAAATGTTACTCATTGTTTACTTTTAGTAACACTTATATTTAAATCTTTCTAACACCCGATTAGTAGTTTATTTCACCTATTAAAGTTTTTAGCTTTTTTACAATTTAAAAAATACATCTATTTTTGGAAATGATTTATTCTATAGCTATTTTATTAATCATATCTCGGTATTCTTCCAACTGAGGTTTTGCTTTTTTTAAAACTTCTATCAATTGATCTACTGATTCCTCATTATTTAAAAAGATTGCACCTAAGTCTTTTTTATCATTTCTATATTTTAGTCTGATGAATGGTTTTTTCCATGGATCAGTCATCACATCAATGAATAATATTCCATCTTTGTACATTTGAACTTGTTGCTGGTATTTTCCAACACCATTCAAGAAAAAAACTTTTGTGTTTTGTCCATATTCCTCTTCGTGTACACGCCCCATTCTTATAAGTTCATCAAGATAACTCTTCACAGTACCACGAGCTAAATCGGTCATCTCCATAATTTGCTGAATTGTCAAACCCTTAGAATTCTTTATGAGAGATTTTTCTATCTTTTGAACCGGTGTTTCCTTAACCATTTTGTACATCACCTCTTATTATATTATAGAAAACCGATAAATATATAAATCTTTTTATCAACCATTATTGTGAAAGCCTAATATGAATGGTTTACAAAATCACAAATAATATAAATGGTAGGCTTTAGTAAGTATTCGGTAAAGATAACAATGAAAGAATTGATAAGAAACAAACGTGGAAGACTTTCCGGCCCAGGACAAACCACACTTATTAAATGGGGAGGAGTTGTAGTTGTTTTGATTGTAGTCCTTCTCTTTATCGCAGGAATGTGGGAGAAGTTTCTTGAAAATCAAACACTAGCGATAATACTTGTAATTGGTATTCTCGTGCTTGTTTTTGGTGGTGGTTTTACTGCGTTTGGTATTAAAATATTCAAAAAATAAACTAAAAAATGGAGGTGGATGTAAATGCCATTGAATTTAATTAATTTAGATTCCGTAAGAAATCTAATGCTGTTAGAAGTTGAGGGAGACATAAAGAATAATAATCTATATCTTAGTCCAAGACTAACAAACAAAGAACAATATGCTGACCTTTTTAAAAAATCTGTTACGAACGGAAACGATAGCACTCTCGCTGACGATTTATTGAAGAATGGGTGTATTAAAAGTGTTGAAACAAGAAATACAAAACACGGAATTAAAACTGTTCGTGTTCCAAGAGATGCTCACTTAACATTAGCAGAGGGAGAGTTTAACAGGTTCTACATTCGTGGACTATGCAACAAAGCCATTGAAGATGGGAAAGTTTTAGAAGTGTATCGTGCTAAGCAGGTTTCAAATCCGAGATATCATTCACAGGCACTTATTGGTAAGACTGTTGATCCAGAAAAGCTTCTTGCAGATCTTAGAAAAAATCCAGGGGTTGAAACAGCACTTGGTCTCCCAGCTGGACCTAATTCAGGGATTAGTGTGAAAATAAAATTAACAGAAGAGGAACAACTTAATGGGAGACAGTAAAATCCAATTGGGGGCTACAGCTATGGCAGTTTTAGCAGGAGTTGTAGTAATAATTGCAATATCAGGATTTTGGTATAAAATATTTGGATTTGTATTAATAATTGGAGGACTTTTATTCTCTAAACTATAAAAATAAAACTAAACCCGATTCCCCCCAGTGCTACGCACATTTAGTCTGCTACGCAGTAATTGATAAAACGATTCATTAAAAAAACTACGGCAATAGCATATATTTACGGTAACAAAAGACTTCTGCGGTTTAATATTCCCTTCGGGAATTTAAACCTTGACCACGCTGCGCTCTCGCTAACGCTCGGGGTATTTAACAGCGATTATCCGAGAAATCCCTCGGCTCGGGATTTCTCCAAATGCTTTAATGTCCTTCGGACTTAAAGCACTTCGGATAATCGCGATGTTATAAGATATATTACTCAGACTTTTTCTCGAGAGTGCAGACATTAAAAATTAACAGAATCAATTTATTAAAAATACGTTTTCACTCCTTTGCACCTTAAGGAAAAAGCTCTTGCGTCATACACTACGCCAGCCCTTCCCTTCGGTCAGGGACGTTGCACTCTGGCTTGGTCGGAGTAATAAAAGTGCTTCTTGATCATTCCTTACGGAAAGTCGCACAACTCCGACTCTTATAACAGGTTTTAAGACTCCGCTCCGTTGCACTACGCTCCGCCCTTCGGTTTTGTGGGGTGCCTCAAAACCTACGGGGAAATTTTGCTTCGCAAAACTTCTCCTAAAACCGATGTTATGTGCAATATTACTCGGGGTTTCGCTTTAGGTTTTCAAGAATGTATTTTGGGACAATCCCTAACTTGATGTATTTTTGTTGAATTTCTTTTGGCAGATATTTGAAATCCCTTATTCTTTTACGGCAGTTTTTGCTTTGGCACATGCAATCCATTTCCCAATGGTCTTCATTCAGAGCTGTAGAATAGTCCCATGTTATTTCTTCTCCTTCTTTAATATCTTTTATTGTAATCAGAATTACTCTCTTTCCAATAACCTTTATCCCAGAATTTGGATTGCATGAATGATTGATAAAGTCATCTAGTTCTCCTGATGGTCCAATATAAGTTCTTTTTCCAATTTGAATGCAATGTTCATCCTCGTATGAATTATCGTCAATTTCATTATAATCAAATATTTTACCTCTAAACTCAATGATTTCCTCTCCTTTTTTGAAATCTTTATTCGCAAAAACTGCCTTGCCCAATTTAGATTGTTCCAAAATTAAATCCATAGTATAATTAATTATATCACAATATAAAAATGTAGCGAAACCCCTGCGTCATACTGTCGGTCGCTTCGCTCCCTCGTTCGCCTTGCAGGCTCACCACATAACAGCGATCGCGATGTTAAATCCAATTTTTGAAAATGCCTAAATAGTAGAATGGGGCAACTTTTACTCTCTAAAGAAATCTCTTGTTACTTTATGTTCATCAGAAAATAATATTTCTGCTTCATCATAAGATTTTATCGCATCCTTTGGGTCTTGTCCTTTTGCTTTATTCTCTTTCATAATCTTCAGTTTCTTTCAAAATAGTAGTTAAAAATTTAACATCTGTAACTCCCTTATTAATAATACTAAAAGTTATTTCTCCAGATCCCCCCCTGTTATAAATATCAGTAGCATCTAAATTAATTAATAAATCTGGATCGCTTCCAACCATTAAACCTATAACGTTATTCTTAGTATAATTTGTACCCAACGCATCATTGTAAGTAATTATCAAAGGAATTTTATAAACTCTTGAATTCGCATCTGGATAAGCCAATATATTATACTCTAAAGTAACTTTTTCCCCTGGCCCAATAAAACC
>JAHJDQ010000038.1 GCA_018812355.1 Nanobdellota archaeon
CGACCCAAATTTTTTCTTATTATTAGGAGTTATCGGGGAATTATTTAAGTAAATCTAAGAAGAACTTCTTGCTTTTTTTCTTACCAAAGTATTTGTAATAACTAGGCTTCAAATTTATCTTCTCACAAAGTCTATTTTTGATAATAAGAAAATCTTTATTATGTGGATTCCAATCATTTCTTAAGTTTTTAGGAAATTCTTTGAGATCAATAATTTTTGTAGGGGTAAATTCTCTTCTAATCATCTCTTTTTTCAATTTATCATGCCTCTTTTTCAAGTATAATAATTTATTTTTGAAGAATTTAATGTGCCCTCTACCTAGGCAATATTCATTTGGAATATCTTTTTCCATCGGATATTTTCTTACATAACCAAGAAGCATAAGAATTTCATTATATTCTGCAATAAGATGCTGATCTGCTAATCTCTTTGGATCAATAAGATTTATTCTAACCATTTTATTTAATCTTAAATCTATCCATAAAAGCAGCTATTCCACACCAACCAATAAAACCCTCAACAATCATTATTGCTGCAAGTACTATGAAGAACGTTTTGCTCCATGATAATAGTGCACCTACCAGAAAAAGTGCTCCAAAAATAACTCTTGTCCACCTATCTTTCTTTGTAATATTACATGTAAATCCCATTTTTACCTCCTGAACCATGGAAAGAATGCGTTTGTATGCTTCTTATATTCTTGGTATTCTTTATTATCTTTCCATTTCTTTTCAAGCATTGGAACACCAGAAACTTTTAGCAATAGCAATGTAATCACTATTGGACTTATTAATGCCCACCAAGCTATTGAAAGAGCCATTAAACAAAGACCCCACCATTGTACTGCCTCTCCAAAATAATTGGGGTGTCTTGTGTACTTCCATAAACCTGTTTGCATTATGGATTTACTTTTCTTAAGATGCTGTTTAAGTTGGTAGTCTCCGATAGACTCAAACATAAAACCAAAAATCCAAATAAGCAATCCGATTATACTAAGAATGCCAAAGCGTGAATAAGAATACGAATTAATAACAATTATTGGAACTGCAATTAACAACATTAAAAATCCTTGTAACATATATACTTGAAAGAAAGCTCTTAAGTTAACCCATTTGCCCCATTGTTTTCTCCAATTTGCATATCTGAAATCCTCTGGTTTACCTTTGTTTCTGGCATAAATATGTAAAGATAACCTTAATCCCCAAATTATAATTAATACTGTTCCTACAATTTGCAGTAACGTGAAACTTCCATTTGTTAAAAGAGTGAATATTGCAACTACAATGAACCCTAGCCCCCAACCAATATCTACAATTCCATTATTTTTCTTCACCAAACCAATGATAAACATGAAAATCATAAATGAGAGAACAACTAGGAGAATTGAGGTTACATCTAAATTTCCAAAAGTAGTTAATTTTAACCACGGAACTAATAGAATTGCATTTGCTATTTCTGGAGCAGGAAATTCTTCTTTCTCTCCTATGGCCAAAGAGTACTTTCCTTGATTATTATCATTGAAGACTTTTAATGTGTATTGGCCAGCAGGAAGTTTACTTGTGCTTTTGAAATCTTCACCTAGTTCTGGCCCTTTCATATAATAATCTCCTGCAAATTCTTCATACCAAACTTCCCAATCAAAATTATTTCCATCAAGAAATTCAATAACCTCATTATCTTTAATTAGCTCAGCAGAGACCGTATGTGTTAATTCATCTCCAGGTATTAAGACATTAACGTATATTGAAAATTCTTTATCTGAATTGATTGTATAAATGTGGTGTTTCCCTTCAAGTTCTCCATAATATGCTTTAGAAACTTCAACATCTTCCACCTGAATATTTTCAGTACCTACTCTTGGTTGGTGGGCTAGAACAGAAGTTAGCATTAATAAGAATAATACTATAAATGTGATTTTTTTCATGCTATACAAATATAAAACTTTAATCTATTTAAATATGCACTTTAAGAATTAAATTTCTTTAATCAAATCATCTATTAAAATTGGTTTATAATCAATTAATTCTACACCAACATTAATCCTTTTAGTTTTTTTGTTAATCAATGGAAATTCATCTGGTTTATTGTTATGGTGATGACCACAAATAGACCAACCATCCCATTTAGCCGGAATGTCTCTAGGGTCATGAGTTACAAATAATCTGTGTCCACCATATCTTACCATCACACTTTCATAGAAATCTATTTCGTTTGATTTATCATGATTTCCTCTTACAAATATAATATTGCCATTTAATTTCTTTAGCCAATAATCAGTTTTTCTACTTCCCTTGCCAAAAGCTAAATCTCCTAAAAAAAGAACAACATCATTCTTTTTTACAGTTCTATTCCAGTTTTTAACTAAAGTATCATTCATCTCTTTAGTAGAATTAAATGGTCTTTTACAATACTTAATTATATTTGTGTGGTCTAAGTGTAAATCGCCAATACAATAAACCTTGGGTTTTGAAAATATCTTACTAAAGAAACCTTGCGAACTTTCTGCCCATTTTTCTAAATCAATTTCTGGAATCTTTTGCTTAACTTCAAAGTATTCGCTTTCTTTAGGTTTACTTAACTTCTTTTTTAGTTCATCAAAAGTTCTTGAAAGAATGTATCTATCTTTAGCTGCATTTCTATTCAAAAATTTCCTTAAGAAAAAATCATACTCATACATTATTTTCTGATTTCTTATTAGTGTAACTCGCATCAAATAATGCTTGAAATTTGGTTTCTCTTTCCTATCAATATATTTCTTAACAGATTTAAACTTATGTGGACTTAATTTCATTGCCACAGTAGAATGATATTCAAATTTTCTCTCATAATCATATTGTCTTAAATTGCAATAAGATTGAAGAGTTTTAGAAAGTTCCCACCTAAATTTATCTAATTTATTGTCAGGATTGATATTGATAAACAAAACCCCATTATTTTCAAACGCACCAAACCCTTCAACAGTAAACCTCATTAGCTCTTGTTTCTCACAAATAGCTTTAAAATCTGAAACAAGCTTTCTGGGATTATTTGTTGTAAATGGTCCCACCAAAGAAATATGAGGGACAGGTCTGTACTTTTGAAAGAGATTGAACTTCCTATTTACTTCTTTAATAAGTTCCTTCATCTCCCATTTAGCTTTTCCAAAAAAACGGAATTCTATTAAATAATGTGACATATACATAAAATAACACTAAATACTATAAAAGCATTTTCCCCGATAACTCCTTTTTAAAAATTATAAGAAAAAACTACGACAGCACCTAGAAGTACCAGCAACTCAAAAACTCTTACGTCCTCCCCACTCCACTTCGTTCGTAG
>JAHJDQ010000039.1 GCA_018812355.1 Nanobdellota archaeon
ATATTTACCCTAAAGAAGAGTTTATTTATAAAATTTTTGCCAGCAGAGGTTCAATATTAAGATGAAAACAAGTTTAGTGAAAGCGTTAGAGAAATTTGCGCAAGAAGTTTCATTAGAGATACCTATTGATAAAATGTATCTGTTTGGTTCTAGAGCAACAGGTAAAACTAGAAAAGATAGTGATGTTGATTTATTGTTAGTTTCAAAAGGTTTTATTGGAAAAAGAAGATTAAGAAGAGCTCCTCAGTTGTATCTGAAATGGGATATGAGCTATCCGGTTGATTTTTTGTGTTTAACTCCTGATGAGTTCAATAAAAAGAAGAAAGAGATTGGTGTTGTACGGGAAGCTGTTAAAGAGGGTATTAAAGTAATATGATTATAAAAAAAGACATATGTCTAATAAATTGGACATAATTATAAATGGAAAAGAGATTAGCCAAAAATGACTAAAATAAGCCCAAAACTGCTTGATTCAATTGACGTCTTAGAACCGTTTACAAGAGATTATAATAAAAAAGATAATTAAGCCTTGATTGAGTATTACAGAGAAAAGAGATAGATCATGAAAAAAGAAATAGATGAATTTGTAGATTTATGCAAGAAAGAGCTAGGTAAAAACTTGATTTCAGTCATCTTGTTTGGAAGTTATGCTGAAGGCAAACAAACAAAAATGAGTGATTTTGATTTTTATGTAGTAGTAAAAAGGAATGATGAAAAAAAGAAAAAAGAAATAATCAACAAATTTAAGTGGGATTGTGATTTAATTATGAGAACAAAAGGAAACATTAATTATTATTTAGAGAATCTTAATGCTTTAGATATGGAAGTGATTAGTAAAGGAAAAAAAGTGTATGGGAAGAACCTCATAACAGAACATAAACCTTTACTTAACAAAATAAAGAAGAAGTATAACTTAATTAGCGAAGAAAAATTAGGGAAAGGGGTTTGGAAAATTGGAACTGCAAGTTAAAAGAGCTTTAGCTAGGCTTATAGAGGCTTTTGAAGACTTTGAAACAGCAAAGCTTCTTGCTGGGAAAATAGAAAGCAGGTCTTTATTTCATTCTCAACAATGTGTAGAGAAATCATTAAAAGCCGGTTTAAGTAAAATCCTGGTTGGAGAGATTACTAAACACACTTTAGTTAAGATTGCTGAAGAAAATTTGTATCCTCTCCTTTCTGAAGAGCTTAAGAATAGTTTTAATGAAATAAAAGAAGAAGCTTTTTGGACAGAAAGAAGATGGATAGATACGCGTTATGAGGAATTAGCACCAGGAGGAAAAATTAATGTTCCTATTTTTAAGTTTAAAGCATCTGATGCCAGGAAGGGAGTTGAAGTAGCAGGAAAAACATTATTTTGGGCGATTGCCTGCGTTGAATTTTTATTTGACGTGAACCTGCCTACAGACTATAAAAAATTAAAAAATTTAGCAAAAAAACATTTGACCTAATAACAATGATAAAAAAGAGGCTGTTTGGACTTTGTATGGTGTTTTTATTAGTTTTTAGTACGTTTATCCTTGCTCAAAATGAGACTGTTATGGAGGACCTAGCTTAAATAATCAAAAGGCAAGTAAAATGTTCAAAAAAAAATCAGATAGAAATTATGAACTTTTGATCGGTTCCGTCGGTATGCTTCTAGAAAGATCCAGAAAAGAAGCTTACTTTCAGATCAATCAGATCTTAGTAGGGACCTATTGGGACATAGGCAGAAAAATTGTTGAATATGAACAGAAGGGTGAAGAGAAAGCAGAATATGGCAGCAAATTGTTAGAAAAACTGTCCCGGGATCTAAAATTGCGCTATGGTAAAGGGTTTAGCAAGAGCAATGTTTATCTGATGAGGCAATTTTATGTGGACCACCCAAAATTCCAGACGGTGTCTGGAAAATTAAGCTGGAGCCATTATTCTGTGCTGCTAAGGGTTTCTAACAGATTGGAACGCTCTTTCTACGAAAAACAATGTCTTGAAGAGCGGTGGTCTGTAAGAGAATTAAAAAGACAGAAGGATTCTGCGTTATTTGAACGGATTGCCTTAAGTAAAGATAAAAAAGGGGTTCTGGCTTTGGCTCGAGAAGGGCAGGTAATCGAAAAAACTGATGATTTGGTCAAAGATCCTTACGTCTTAGAGTTTTTGGGGATTCCAGAAGATTATAGATGCTCTGAAAAAGAACTGGAGCAAAAGATCATTGAAAACCTGCAAAAATTTCTTCTAGAGCTAGGGAAAGGGTTTACTTTTGTAAGCAGGCAGTTTAGAATTACTTTAGCAGGCAAGCATTATTATGTAGACTTAGTCTTTTATCACCGGATCTTGAGATGTTTTGTGCTTATCGACCTAAAGATCGGGCCGGTGGACCATGCTGATATCGGCCAGATGAACATGTATCTAAATTACTTTAAGGCTGAAGAGAGGAGTGAAGGAGATAAAGATCCAATCGGCATCATTCTTTCGGCTGATAAAGATAATTTTCTGGTTGAGTATGCTTTAGGCAGCATATCCAACAAATTATTTGTCTCAAAATACAAGTTATATCTGCCGGATAAGAAAGAGTTAGAAGAAAAAGTGAGAAAAATCTTAAAAACAAGCGAAAATTAATTAACAATGATATATAAAAAAGTGGTGAGTTTACTGGTACTGGTGATTTTAATTAGTTCTTTTTCTTTTGCTCAAAATGAGACTGAAGATTCTTGTGCAGGTTTCTGGGGCAAGATCTCTTGTTTCTTCTGGGGCGACCCTAATAATAGAGCCGGACAGGCTTGGTATGAAAGAGGAGCGTTGGTGGGGGAAGGGGCACATTCGGGAAAAGAGATAGCTTTACAGCAGGCTCAGCTGAATGAAAAAAATAAACAATGGGATGTTGCTGCTCAAAAGTATATTACTGCTGGTAACGAAAGAAAAGCTGCAGAGATGCTTTTTAATGCTAAAAAATTTAAAGAGGCAGGCAATTTATTCAATAAGTATAGTGATACAAGAGTGAAAGCTGCAGAATCATACGAAAAAGGCCAGGAATGGTTATTGGCAGCTGGTGTAAATGTAGACCTCCAAAAATATGAAAAAGCAGGAGAGATGTATGCTAAAGCCGGGAAACTTGAGTTAGCAGGTAATAATTATAAACTGGCTAGAAACAGGCCGTTGGCTATAAGTAATTATGAAAAAGCGGGAAAGTGGGAGGAAGCAGCTGATTTAGGCGCAACAATTTCCGGTGATGCAAACAGGAAATATCAAATACAAGCAGCTAGTAATTATGAAAAAGTTGGCACTTCAGCTGCTTGGAATAAAGCTGCAACATTATGGAATAAACTTGGTGATACACAAAGTTATGATAATGCGTTGGAACAAGCCATGAAGGCATTAAAAAAGGAGGAAGCACAAACTGCTGCAACAAAAAGTTCTTCTCCTTCTACAACTACACCAGATCAGAAACTACAATTATCTCAACAAGAAATAAAAACAAAATTAAATCAAGGACTAAAATTATCTCAAGAAGGTAAATTAACCGAAGCTTTAGTTTTTTATAAAGAATTATGTGATCATCAAGGGGTTGCAGCTGCTTGTAATTCTGCTGGCGAATTGATTATGGAGATTACCGGTTCAACAGACAAAGCTAATGTCTATACTACCAGAGGTACATTATTAGCAATAGTAGAAAACATACCCGTAGTTAATGTTTATAAGGATGCTAAAGGACAGAAATATACTGTAAGTTGTATTCGTGGAACCTGTAATGCAGAAAGGGATGGTCAACCAATTGCTTTAAAAGATTTACCACAAGAAATAAAAAAACAACTTCCTCAAGAAGCAACAACTCAAACACCTTCAGGAACAACTTCTGGAGCAAAAACAACTCCTGCCGTACCTGGAGCAGCTACAACTACTTTCACTCCTTTAACTGTCCCTACAGGAAAGGAAATTATTCCACTTACTAATGCAAAACTGATAAGTGCTTTGCAAACTGCAGGATATAATCCGGCTGATGAAAAATACGGTAATGTTAAAAAAGCTCTAGAAGCTTTCCAAAAAGCAAATGATCTTACAGCAGATGGAATAGCGGGAAAAGATACCGTAGCTAAATTAAATGAAGTAAATAAGAATAAAGCCGATGAAACGGCAAAAAAAGCTGAAGCACCAGCTACCGCTGCCGAAGCAGCAACTACAGGATTTGAAGGTTTAGGAGAAAAATTATTTCCAACAACGCCTCCAAAAGAGACCCAAATTGAAACTTCTAAAAAAGAGATTCTAAAAAAACTTAGCTGTTTCAATGATTATAACTGTAGAGGAGAACAATTAACCCATAAAGAAGCTTACGAAGAACTCAATAAATTAGCTAAAACATCAGAAGCAGAAGTCATGGCAAAAGACGGGGCAGCTAAAAAATATTATGCAAATGTCAAATCTGCATTAGAGATTGAAGGCTCTATGCCCATCGAAGAATACAAAGAACAAATAGATGAAAAAGTTAAAAATATGAACAGTCAACAACTCAGAGATTTTGGTACTAAGACGTTAAAAGTGGAAGGTGGAACTCCTCTTAGTAACGAACAGTATGCAGAGAAAGTTAAAAGTGATCCTTTAACTAAATTTAAAAGCGAGCAATTGGATGCGATTGGTGCTAGTGTTCCTATTAAAATAAACAGAGACGGAAAAACAGATACGGAGTATAGAACTGCTCTTACTGATAAAATTAACACCTTAAATGAAGCACAACTAAATCAACTTGGCGAGAAAATGCAAATAGACCGCAACACCATGACCGATGAAGAATATCGTGCCGCTGTGGAAAAAGCTCTGAAAGATGCTGAGACGGAAGCAGAGAAAGAACTTAAACCATCCCGAGATCTTGCTCAAACAGCAGAAGATTCCTATTGGCAAGGCTCATTCGTGGAAGGTATCGGTAAAGACGCTTATAACGTTTTAGTACAAGGTAAAAATTATTTTACAGATCTTTCAGGAGGAGTACTTTCCTTAGCCGGAAAACTTGGAAGCTATCGGTCCTTATCAAACTTATTAGTTCCTGGCGCTACCAAGAAATGGATGGAAGTAGCCGATGGTGATGGTTTACGTATTTGGTCAGACCTTGATGCTTTTGCAGCTTCTGAATATTGTAGAAAAGATGAAGAAAAACGTTCTACTGAGGAAGGAAAAGCTTACGCTTTTGTAAGAACTACTTCCGGAACCTACCAATTCGTTGGCTCTATCCAGGCAGAAAAATCTGAGTCAAGCACTCTTTTACTATGTACACCTAACCCTGATCAAGAAGCAGATGATAAGTTTGTCTGCAGTAAAGGTCTTGTTTGTGGAGAAGACCAATTCTGTTACGAAGATAAAAATAATGACTTAGAACCTGATAACAAAGACCCAGTCAAGGGACGGTTCTACAAGATTACTTGGGGCGTTACTGCTCCGCAAGATGAGAAATTCACTCCTTATGTAGATGAGAATGGTAAAGCAGTCAGGTTTAATCTTCACTTGTACGGCCCTGAAGGAGATAGATGGGTTTTCAGAAGGCTTGGAGCAACCGGTTCTTCCGTCCTGGCTTTAGAGAACGGCCAGAATGATGGTGGCTTGATTGTCAGATATCTTCCTGAAGATTACAATAGGGTTTGCATAGAATTCAATCCTGCTGACAGCGTCAAGGACTTTGGCGGTACTGCTATAAGTTCTATCTGCACCAACATCATCCAAAGCTCCAAAGGCAAAGTGCAGTACGAAGGAGCCAGCGCTCCGGCTACCGTGGCTTCTGGTTCTGGTGAAGTTTATATGGATATTTAAAGCAGTTTCTTCATTTCAAACACGAATTCTTTAATCTATTTAGCGCCAGTATTGGATTTCAAGAGAGAAAGATTTATATAAGTTGGTTATAATTATAACCATATGGTAGAAAAAACAACCATTATTAAAACAAAGATATTTAACCTCTTTAGATCAGACTACTTAGCCAGATTCCATGTTAGAGAGATGGCTAAATTACTTCAAAAAAGTCATGTAACCCTTTTACCGCACCTTAAAGCGTTAGAAAAAGATAAAGTCCTTCTCGCTAAAACCATTGGTAAAAATAAGGTTTATTCCTTAAATTTTGAGAACATTATCACTAAAAATTACTTAACAATCTCAGAAACTGTTGAAACAATAATATTTCTGGAACAGATATTTTTAATTAAAAAGATCACCACAGAAATATTTAATCTGAACTTGAGGGGAACAATTATTCTTTTTGGTTCTTATGCAAAAAAAACATTTAAAGAAGAGAGTGACATTGACATTTTTTATTTAGGCCAAATTACTAATCAGAAAATAGAAGAGATTAAAAAAATTGGAAAAACTTATGGCAAAACAATAAATGTTAAAAAATCAACATTAAATAATTTTGAGACCGGGCTTAGAAAAAAAGACCCTTTAATAATAGAAATCATTAAAAATCACGTTCTTTTGCAAAATTTCGAGCAGTTTGTTAATGCTCTTTGGAGGCATTTTGATGGAAAAAGATAAAGGTCCAAAAAGTCATGTTTTATGGTGCTGGAAACAAAAAAGAGGTATCAAACTTGAAGAACCAAACGATAATCTTTGTAATACTTACATTAAGAAAGCAAAAAGTAGTTTAAATATGTTGGAATCAGCAACGGAAAAAGAAGAAATAGATTGGATCTCAACAACAGCATACTATGCCAGATATTTCGCTTTCTATGCCTTACTCCAAAAATCTGGGATAAAATCAGAAATCCATGACTGCACAATCTCTTTAATGAATTTTCTTTTTGTTGATGAAAAAATAATTGAAAAACATTTTTACGATGAATTACAATTAGCAAAAGAACTGCGTGTTGACACCCAATATTATCTGGCTGAAGAGATAGATTTAAACAAATTAAAGAAGGATTCAAAAACGGCAAGAAGTTTTGTGCTTAGGATGGAGGAAGTTATAGAAAATATATCTGAAGAGCAGATTAAAACTATCAGAGATAAACTTGAAGATGCTCGTCTTTGATTCTTTAAACTAACAACTACTTTATTTCTTGCTGGGACTAATACCCCGAAGCTCTGCTTCAGTTATTTAACTAAAGCAAGATTAAAAATACTCCGGAGTTCTACTCCGGCGGGATTTTTATTTTTGGAATTTAAAGAAAATTCTAAAAAGCAGATTTTACCATAAGGAAAGAAATAAAAAGTAATTCATATTTATTATATTATAATGTACAAAAAGAGGTTTTTAGTATTTGTAGTTATATTCTTGTTAGTAAATACAGTTTTGGCTCAGGAAGCTGTTTCAGAAGATATTTATGCAGATGTCATTGAAGAAAAGTCTTGTGAAGGGTTCTTAGGCAAGATCTCTTGTTTCTTCTGGGGTAATCCGGCTAATAGGGCCGGTGCTGCTTGGTATGATCGAGATACGGCTTTGGTTGGGGAAGCAAAAAGTGATGAAGAGAAAGCTAAAGAAGAAACAAAACAAGCTGCTTTAGATTCTTACAACCGGGAAAAGAAAAGTTTTGATGAAGGCGACTATGATACAGCTTTATTATCATTTGAATATGCTGAATCAATTTATCCGGGTGGAGCTCCAAAATATTGGAAAGCTAAAACACTCCAACGGCTTGACAGAGATGAAGAATCGTTAAAAGTATATCAGGAGTTTACTGATTATGTTAAAACTAATAACCAGAACACTAAATATGCTTCTGAAAATACTGATGCCTTAGCACAAATAAGTGTTTTTAAGGCAGCTGAAGAAAAACAATTAAATCTTCTTGAAGCAGCTGAAAATAAATTTGCCTTAGACCTAACGTCCATGAATTTGGAACAAGCCCAGGATTTTCTTAAAACAGCTCAAGAAAAATATGATAAAGCATCTCAAAAATACGATCAAAGCAAACGAGAAAACGAGGGGGAAAAGACTGCTTTAAACGAATTTCTTGACGCTAAAGCTGCTCTTGAACTTGCTCAAGGTAAAGTAAAACAAGTACAAGAAACAGCAGCAGGACCGAACTACGTCAAATCCCAAAGAGATAAACAATTTAATGACGAACAGATCAAAGCTGCTTTAAAATCCCAAGGCTGGACTGGTGAGCAGATAACAGAAGCATTTGCTGTTGCTGACGTAACAAAAGCAGAAGAACGCCGACAACAGATTGCGCAGATCCAGCCCATTACTTTCGCTCCAAAATCTACGGAATGGAACAAAGAAAGGATCAACAAAGCCTATTCCTGCTTCAACTCCTTTAGCTGTGAAGGAGAGAAACTTAACTCCCATCAAGCCTATCAAAAGAAATTAGAGTTATATTATGTTGCTGATTTAAATGCCCGGTTCGATCAGAATTATATCACTTACTCTAAATCCTTAGAGCTTGCTCCTGATGGAGTCGTTTCCTCAACTACAGATTCAAACACGCTTAACCAGCTAGCTGATATTTTAAAGATAGACAGAAGCGGAAAAGGCAGTGAAGAACTTGCTAAAGCCGTCAATGACGGAATTAAAAACCAAAAAGAAAAAGCCGGCAAGGACAAGGTTGAGCAGATAGACAAACTCAAAAAAAATGCTGAAGATGCCCGCTGGCAAGGTTCCTACATCGACATGATGTTCAAATCAAAAACTGTTGATATCACCTCTATGGATGAAGTGGAAATCGGTGAAAGTATCTCTCTACCTAATGGCGATCTAGCAACTGTGACTGATAAAGAAGGCGACCAGTTTATTGTAACGATTAATGGTGAAGAAAAGAAAGTTAATAGGGAAGATGCTAAGATGGTAGATGACACAGCAGTAAAAGCATATCAGATAGCTTCTGGAAAGAACCAGTATTCAGAACTGTTTGGCGCAACTTTAGGGGCTTTGTCAAAACTGGGCAGTTATCGTTCTTTATCTAATCTTTTACTTCCTGACGCTACTAAAGAATGGACTGCTTTTTCTGATCAAGAAGGACTACGTATCTGGGCAGATCTTGATGCTTTCGCAGCTTCTCAATATTGTAGGGACGATGAAGAAAAACGTTCCACTCAAGACGGAAAAGCTTACGCTTTTGTAAGAACCTCTTCCGGAACTTATCAATTCGTTGGTTCTATCCAGGCAGAATACACTACTGAAACAACCCAAATCCTTTGTGAACGTAATCCTGACCAAGATTCTGAAGAAGAATTTATCTGTGGCAAGGGTTTAGTCTGTGTTGACAACAATTTCTGTTATGAAGATAAAAATGATGATGGTGAAGCAGACAGCAAAGAACCGGCCCAAGGACATTATTATAAGATCTCCTGGGGCGTTACCGCTCCTCAAGATGAGAAGTTCACCCCTTACGTTGATGAGAATGGTAAAGCGGTAAGATTTAATATCCAGCTCAGCGGCCCTGAAGGCAGCCAATGGATCTTTAAAAGGCTCGGCAAGTTCGGTGCAAATGTTATAGAGCTTGACAACGGCGCTAACGACGGCGGCATAATCACTAAATTCCTTCAGGAGCTTTACACTCAAGTCTGTATCGTCTTTGATCCCAAAGACAGCGTGATAGATTTTGATGGTGATCCGGTAAGCACGATCTGCACCCATTTTGTGGCTACAACCCAGCAAAGTGTTGAATACGGCACAGCTACCGGCAATTCTCCTTCTATTACTTCTACTTCTAAAGATGTGGAGATGAACATCTGAACAGTAATCATCGTTGCTTTCCTATACGTACCTCAGCAAAGATAATGACGACCGCCCAGAAAAAGAATTATGCCTTTGATTGGAATAATATTTAAATACTGTTTAAGTCTTGTCTTAAGATATATCGTAAGGGATGAATATG